>JBGVBB010000054.1:0-22006 GCA_045225155.1 Elusimicrobiaceae bacterium | reverse complement strand
TTACGTTAACCGCTTCCAAAATATTTTGGCGTTCTTGCGTCTTAACTATGATGTTTGAAGCGATAGTATCCGCAAGTTTTGAAGGATCTTCAATTTGCCTTAAAAATGATACACCTTCTATGGCAATGCGTTTTGAAGCCATGGCATATTCTTCGAATTGATCTAAAGTTTGGCGCATTAAAGCCTTTATTTCCGGGTTAGGTTCTGCATCATCTTGCGGATAAGATACTTCCGCAAACCAACATTTGGCGACATTATCAAAAGCCAAATTATTTATTTTTGCACGGGACAAACCTTGCAAGAAAACTTTCATACTGCCATCCGGCATTTTTAAAGATTGTGTAATTTCGGAAAGCACACCGAACTTGTAAATATCATCAGCGGTAGGGTCATCAATTTCCGCAATTTTTTGGGAAACAGATAAAACGTATTTACCTGTTGTCCCCAGTGCAAGTTCTATCGCCATAACTGATTTCTTTCTGTCAACGGAAATCGGCAAAGACATGCCCGGGAACATTACAACATCACGTATAACAATTGCGGGTAACCTGCTTGGAAAAATTGATTCTTTTTTAATATCGTTTGTAAGGTCCATATAAGACACCCCTATAACAAAATACTGTGCCCTTAAAGGGCATTTTTTATATTATACCAATTTTGCATTATTAAAGGTAATATGTTAAAATTTTAATATACTTAGGGGTGTGTTATGGAAATTAAAAGAAAAGACGGTTCGGTATTGCAAATTTATAAATCAAGAGTTTATGATATAAAAAAACTTGGTTTAACCAATGAATTTCTAAAAAATTTACCGGATAATTTTGATAAAATAGGCACCAGCATATATGAAGCACGCAATCAAATTAAAGTTTTAGACTTAAATGGACATAAACTCAATATCAAAAAATATTGCATACCGCCTATAATTAACAGAATTTTTTACTCAATCGGCCTACGAACACCGAAATGCAAAAGTGCTTTTGTAAATGCACAAAAAATTTTAAAAGCAGGTTTTGAAACACCAAAACCCTATGCTTATATAATAGAAAGGAAAAACGGCCTTATTCGCCACTCCTATTTAATAAGCGAACAAATAGAAAATGCACGGCAGGTTCGCAATTGTTGGGGCCCTGATTTTATGCGTGCCTATGCAATTTATACCGCACAAATCCATGAAAAGGGTTTAAACTCCCATGATTATACCCCAGGTAATATTTTATGCCGTAAAGAAGACGGTAAATTTAGGTTTTTCTTGATTGATGTCAACAGATTTCAATTCCAAAATAAACCTTTAACTTTAGATCAGGCTCCGTATAGTCTGTATACAACAATGTCAAGCGAGAAAGATTTATGTTTCTTCATCCGTTGTTACAGCGAATACCGCGGTATGGACGAAAAGTATTTAAAATATAAAACATTTTTATGCCGTCGCGTAAGAGCACAATATAGTGCTTTAAAGAGATTGTTAAAAAAGATACCGGGTGCAAACAAATTGACACTTAAACCGATTAAGAAAAACGATTAATAATTTACTATTTTTTCCCACTTGAAAATATAAAAAAAAACTATTATAATTATACTGTTGTGAAACTTAATCTACAAAGGAGAATGATTATGAGAAAGTTTTTATTATTTGCAATTGCAATCTCATTAGGTAGTATTGCTTTTGCAGGGACATGGGACCCCCAACCGTTAGACCAGGCGACTTGCGACTTCTTCGGTTATCCGAATTGGAATGGTAGAAGCGTCAAAGGATGTCTTACTTGCCCGGTATATGAAAACGGCCACAGAGTTACATGTGAAAGCGTAGCAGCAGCTAATAACGGTGTGATTAATAAAGATTGTTGTTGGCTTAATACACCCAAAAACCAAAATCTTGACCCAATCTTGGGTAACTGCTACACTAATGGTTGTGTACTTGGTCCAAACCCATGGTCTGTAAAATGCGTATGCCTTCTTAATTGCGCGATGAGTGACCCTAACCAAACGTGTTATAGCCATTGTAATAATCTCCCTCATCCCAGCCCTAACCCCAGCAATAACCCATCATGTCTTAGTGTTGGCCAAAATGGTGGTAATGGCGGTGTAAACGCTCCAAACGGTGGCAATGGTAACAATGGAAATATCGGCCATAACAATGGTAATGGCAATAAAATCCACAAGAAAATTACGGCACCAAGACCAACTGCTCCTAAAGTTGCACCATCCAGACCTGCAAGAGCTCCTGTTACAGCCGCAAAATCTAACGCAACAGCAAAAAAGTCAGAAGACACTAAATAAGTTGCAAAATAAGATTACGAATTACCCCCCACTACTTACAGTGGGGGTTTTTGTTTGTAAAAAATTTGAGATGATTTTTTGCTTTATCCTTGACAATATAAAACAGAATCAAACCGTGCGTGTACGTCAGCAAGTATTTTGGAGATAATTTAAATTTTTCTTTGACGACGAGTACCAAGAAGAACGGGAGTGAAGCGACTCTCGGTACTCTAGGAAAAGAAAAATTTAAATTAGCCCGAAAGACGCCGCTGACAAAAAACTAAAACTGCCTATTTCCATATCAAAAATTTGACCGAAAGCGTATAATATGTTAAAATAAATTATCAACACATCACGCAAAGCGGCTTTTAAAGCCGCTTTTTTGCTAGAATAAGGAGGTTTTATGCAAAGCAAAAATATAATTGAAGAAACTATTTATAAAGCCCTTCTTCAAGACGGTTATGAACTTATTGACCTTATTATACAACACCAGGGAAGCAAAGAACTTTTGCAATTCTTTGTCGATAAAGAAGGCGGTATAAGTTTAAATGACTGTGAACTTTTAACCAAAAAAATCGATTCTGTTTTAACTATGGAAGATTTAGTAGAAGGTGCTTATATTTTGGAAGTTTCATCCCCGGGCATTAAACGCGTGCTTAAAAAACCTGAGCATTTTAAAAGATTTGTCGGTGAACGCGCTTGTATTTACCTTAAAACACCGCTTGAAAAACGCGGGCGTTTTACCGGTTTAATTGACAGCGCAAATGATACAAATTTCGTTATTGACGACGGAACAAACAAATTTACCTTCGCATACAGCGATGTAAAAAAAGCAAATTTGGACCCTGTAACAGAGTTCTAAAATAAAGGAGAATTAAAAAAATGGAAAATAAAGATTTAATAATGGCCCTTGAAAGTTTGGAAAGGGAAAAAAATATCAGCCGTGCAGATACAATTAAAACTATTGAAGATGCCTTAATTTCAGCACTTCGCAAACACTTCGGCAGAACGGCTTTACTTACCGCTAAAATTGACCCTGAAGTCGGCACAATTGAAGCATATCAAACTTTAGTAGTCGCCGAAGAAGTTACAAACCCGGAAGTTGAAATTTCTTTGGAAGATGCTAAAAAAGAAAACCCGAAAATCAAAGTCGGCCAAGAACTTGTAATCACTTTAAATGTTGAAGACTTTTCAAGAATCGCAGCACAAATCGCAAAACAGGTTTTGATTCAAAAAGTCCGCGGCATTGAACGCGATAATTTATATAAAGAATATAAACCGCGTGAAGGCGAAGTTGTTACCGGATTAGTAAGAAGATTTTCAGATAAAGATATTGTAGTAGACCTCGGTAAAGCGGAAGCACTTTTGCCTTATTCCGAACAAATCAGAAAAGAACGCTATATGCACGGCGGCCGCATTAAAGCAATGATTATGCGTGTTTTAACCCAAGCAGATTTTGTTGATGTAGATACAAAAGCAGATCCTGCATTAGGACGCTATAAATCTGCGGCATACCGCTTAGATAAAGCACAAAGAGGGCCATACATTATTTTATCAAGAACATCCCCTGAGTTTTTACAAAGTTTAATGAAAGTTGAAATACCGGAACTTGATGAAGGTATTATTGAAATCAAAGGTATTTACAGGGATCCGGGCGTAAGGGCAAAAGTCGTTGTAAAAAGCAATGACAGTAAAATTGACCCTATCGGAACTTGCGTCGGTATGAGGGGTATCAGAATCCGCGCTGTAACAAATGAACTCTCCGGTGAAAAAATTGATTTAATAAACTATAGCGATGATATTTCAAGCACAATTATTAATGCTCTTTCACCTGCAAAAGTTTTATCAGTCAAAATCAAAAGCCATGAAGAAAAGAAGGCACTTGTCATTGTGCCGGATGACCAACTTGCAATCGCTATCGGTAAAGATTGGCAAAATATCCGCCTTGCAAGCCGCGTTTGCGGATGGGACCTTGATGTAAAGAGCGAAAGCCAACAAAAACAACAAGGCCAGGAAGAAAGCCAACTTAAACAAGATGTTTTAAGCGAAGTTGAAGGCATTGGCCCCAAACTTGCGGAAGTGTTAATAAAAGCCGGTTTTACTACCGTTGAAAAACTTGCTTCCGTAGGCGTTGAACACTTAGCAACCGTACAAGGTGTTGGTGAAAAGACTGCTGAAAAGATTATTGAAGGCGCAAAAAAATATTTAGCCGAACATGAAAATGCTTCCCAGCAGCCAAGCGAGGAGGCACAAAATGACAACAGCGAAGAATCAAAATAAAGACGCGGAAAAGAAAACAAAAACAACCGCTAAAAAGACAACAACCAAGAAAACAACGGCTAAAAAAACAACCGCCAAAAAAACTGTTGCAAAGAAAACAACGGCTAAAAAAACTGCCACAAAAAAAACCGTTGCAGAAAAACCGGTTAAGCAAGAGGCAATTGTAAAAGAAGTTAAAGAAATTAAACCGGAGCCGAAACCGGAAATTAAGCCTGAGTTTAAACCTACTCCGAAAGCGGAAGTTAAACAAGATTTTGTCCGGGAACAAAAACCTCAAATAAAACCTGAGGCAAAACCCGAAGTAAAACAAGAACCCAAACCGGAATTTAAGCCGGAACCGAAACCGATGCAAAAACCTGTTCAAAAAGAACAGCAAAAGGCACCCGTTACGGAAGATAAACCAAAGGAAAAAGTCATCAAAATTTTAGGCCAGCCGACGATTAAAGAACTTGCCGAAAAGATGGACTTTAAAATAAATGACTTTATCAAAAAACTTATGGGCATGGGTATTTTTGCCACCATCAACCAAAAACTTGAACCTGATATGATGGAACTTGTTTTGGCCGAGTGCGGTTTTAAAGCAGAAATTACACATGAGTTTGCCGAAGAAGAAATCGCCGCACAGGAAGAAGATAATCCGGCAGACCTTGCCCCCCGCGCACCTGTTGTAACAATCATGGGGCACGTTGACCACGGTAAGACAAGTTTGCTTGACGCTATTCGCCACTCAAATGTCGTTGCGGGTGAATTCGGTGCAATTACACAGCATATCGGTGCATACAGGGTTAAGACCTCTCGCGGATATATTTCTTTCTTGGATACCCCGGGCCATGAGGCTTTTACTGCCATGCGTGCAAGGGGTGCCCAAGCAACCGATATTGTAATTTTGGTTGTATCTGCTACAGACGGTATCATGCCGCAAACTATTGAAGCTATTAACCACGCACAAAGTGCAAAAGCACCTATAATTGTAGCGGTAAATAAAATTGACCTTCCCGGTGCAAACCCTGACAGAGTTAAACAAGACCTTGCCGGCCGCGGTTTAGTGCCGGAAGAATGGCAAGGAAATACTATCTTCGTTGAAATTTCCGCCAAAAAGCGTATCAATATTGATAAACTACTTGAAATGGTTTCAATACAAGCGGAAATGATGGAACTTAAGGCAAACCCTAAACGCAAAGCAGTAGGCGTAATTTTGGAAAGTAAACGCGATAATAAAAGGGGTGTTGTCGCCACCGTTTTAGTACAAAAAGGTACTTTAAAAGTGGGTGACCCGTTTATTGTCGGCACTACTTACGGCAGGGTTCGTGCCTTGATTGATGAACACGGCCACCGTATGCAAAGTGCAGGGCCAAGTGTTCCGGCTGAAGTTTTAGGTATTAACGGTGAACCGCCTGTTGTAGGCGAAACTTTATATGTAGCCGAAAGCGATAAAGAGGCTAAACATATTTCCGAAAAGCGCAAACTCGCACATAAAGCGGAACATATTGAACATCAAAAACATGTTTCTTTAACTAATTTAAAGAGCGCAGACGGTAAAAAAATTAAAGAACTTGCCATTATTTTAAAAGCTGATGTTCAAGGTTCTATTGAAGCGATTAAAGATGCTATTTTAGGCCTTACCAACGACGAAGTGCAAGTTAAAATTATACACTCCGCCGCAGGTGATGTTAATGAATCTGACCTCTTACTTGCCAAAGCAAGTGATGCGGTTATAATTGCATTTAACGTTAATACAATGTCATCCGTTTCGGAAGAAGCGGAACGCGAAGGCATTGAAATACGCACCTATAATATCATCTTTGAACTCTTGGAAGACTTAAAGGCCGCCATGGAAGGCTTACTTGAGCCTGAAATTGTGGAAGAAGTCGTCGGGCGTGCAACTGTTCGCCAAGTGTTTGATTTAAGTTCCGGTTTTATTGCCGGCTCTTATGTGGACGAAGGCAAAATCACGCGTAATTTTGATGCAAAGATTATGCGCGGCGGTGAACAAATCCACAAAGGCAAAATCGGCGGGCTTAAACGCTTTAAAGATGATGTCAAAGAAGTTGAAAAGGGTTATGAATGCGGTATTTTGATTGAGGGCTTTAGAGGCACAAAAGCAGGGGACACAGTCCTTTGCGTGCAAAAGAAGACAATCACACGCCGTATAACAAAACCTGAGTAAAGAAAACTTTACATAGTAAAACCCCCGTTGGCAAATTGCTAACGGGGGTTTATTTATATCTTTATTTTTCGGCTTGCCCTGCAGAAATAAGACCTTCAAGAGCACTTTGGAAAAATTGCCTTTTTTCCTTCCTTTTTTGTTGTTTCTTTTGCTCATTTTTTAAATATTTATATAAACCGCAATCTGCATGTACACCGGTACTAAGAATATCATTACTGTTAATATAGTTAAACACATTATCAGTTACCTCAGCCCCATATTTAATTAATAAAGCGGCGGCTCTTTTACTACCAAAGAAATGAACTGATACATCTAACGGGGTATCTCCTAAATTATATTTAAATGAAGAATTAGTTTCATCTAATTTCAAATTAACATCTGCCCCGTTATCTATTAAAAGTTTCACCATTTCTTCTTGACGATCAACGATATTCCAAGAATCCTGTGATGCTTCTGCAAGTAACCAATGGTTATATATGAATGCATCTTCACCTGCTTTATTAACATAAGCACCATGTTTAATCAAGAATTCCCCCATTTCCACATTTCTAAAAGAAGATGCTTCAGATAACGGAGTATTAAAATGATGAGCACCATAATCTTTTGATATTTTGTTTACATCAGCACCGTTTTCTATTAAAATGGCCAAACTTTCTAATAATTTCGGTCTACTTCCTTGAGTACCGCTATATTCATATATCGCTTTTGAGTAATATTTTTTACTAATGGAATTACTATTTACAATCCTTTGAACTTTAGCTATATTATCCTGATTAATAGCATAAAGTAAATCTGTATAGTTATACCTTGGCATTTCATCATTAACAACTTTACGTATTTCCGTTTTTAATTCCGCTAAATCTTCGTTATTCATTGTGGGTAAAGCGTGAACCATAGAACATAAAGATAATATTATCACAGACAAAGCAAATATTTTTGTTTTCATATATTTCTCCTATACAACCTATACCTTCAGTATAAGATTCAACCAAAAATATTTCAAGGGCCAAAGGACCTATTTATTAAAAATTTAAAGTCCTATTTTTCAGGGTCAAAGGACCTACTTATACATAAAAAACCCCCGTGCTTTCACACGGGGGATTTAATTTAAACTTTAAACTTAAATTTGCATACCCATTGTGGTTTTGTATTTACCATTCAAAGCTTCAACAAAAGCTGATGCAAAACTGCTGGTTTTAAGTTCGGCAAGATAACTTTCAAGTGCCTTCTTTTCTTCATCTTTTAGAGTTGCACCTTTTGTTAAAATGTTCTTTTCGATAGAAGTCGGCAAAGCACTCATATTTAAAACTGTTCTGAATTTCCCTACAGAAATTTGTTTTTTCAAATTATCTTCAAATTCAGCCGGATTTACATGGAATTGATTCCTTACCACATAAATATATGCGTTTTTATTAAACTCACCGTTTGGGGCAAAAGCAGGATTATTTTTTATAATGTATGCGACTTCGGTTTTGCTTGTGCCGATATCTAAATCTTCCGCAGCTTGGCTTAAGGCTTCTTGCATAATCAAAGTTTGCACAATTTCTTGCTTAAGTTGTTTATCTTCGTCCTCGCTTAAGTCTTTACCTTCGTTGATATATTTCTCACGTGCTGTTTCATAGGCAGTAGCAAAAGATTTATATCTGATTTTGGCATTACCTACTTTAGCTATAACTGCATTGGTACCGTATTGATCGGCCACCACACCTGCACTTAAAACACCGATACTTATCAGGAAGATTAGAACCGTTGTAATTAAAATCGGGTTTCTGTATTTAATGAAAAAGGAAATCATTTTTTCTTCTCCTTCTTTTCTTGTTTTTCTTCAATAATTTCTTCGCCCTTAAGGTCTTCTTCATCTTCGGTTACTACTGTAATTGTGGCATTTACTTTAGCACCTTTTTCAATTAAAATGCTTTTGGTGCGAATATTACCCTTTAAATGTGCTTCGGATAAAATTTCAATTTCCTCTACGCAAATATCACCTTCCATTTTACCGATAACTACAGCACCTAACCCGGAAAGATCACCTTTCATGGCACCGGTTTTACTGATGGTAACCAATTTGGCATTATCAATATTACCTTCAAGGGTACCGTCTATTCTGATGGAACCCTGCAAATCTAACGTGCCTTGGAATTGGCATTGTTCGCTGATTACTGAGGTGTATTCACCTGCTCTTTCTTCTTTGTCAAGAAAACTCATAAACTCTCCTATAAATAATCTTTAGGATTGACGGGTGTTCCGTCCTTCCATACTTCATAATGTAAATGTACGCCGGTCGAACGGCCTGTTGTACCCATGCTTGCAATAACCTGACCGCGTTTAACACGATCACCTTTTTTGACGCGGATGTCCGCTAAATGCCCGTACAATGTTGAATAACCAAAACTGTGATCTACCAAAACCGCCTGCCCATACCCCAAAGCCCAGCCTGTTTGCCTTACAACACCGTCTGCGGTAACATAAATAGGGGAATTAGCCTTACCGGCCAAATCCATACCGTAATGATAAGACGGGAAAGGATTTAAACGATAACCGAAACTTGAAGTAACCCTATAATCTTTTGCCGGTTTAATTGACGGTTTTGCATTACTGCTGTTTTTCTGGTTTGTATAGAACCATGCAATTTCCTGGAAACTTGCTAGCTGTTCTTCGGCAGCGGCGGTAGTTTCTTTAAAAATCTCATTCATTTCTTGTTCATCAATATCTTTACTGTCTTTAGAAAAAATTGAACTAAAGGTTATTTTTCTTTCTTCTTTAGCATCATCAAAACCACCCGGCATATTAATAAATTTCCCGCCTTTCATACCAAGCATTTGGCGCATTTGTTTATCTGTATCACGGGCAAGTTTTAAATATTTACGGTTATTTGAAAGTTCTTCCGCAATCATGGCAAGTTTTGCTTTCATAACCTTATTATCTGCTTTAACGAAATTATAATCAATTTCCCTTGTAATCACAAAAGCGGAATATAAAGTTATGCCAATCCACAAAACAGCACATAAAAGCACGATATAAGGACGCACGATAAATTTAAAACCGCGCGATAATTTGGGGATTAGGACAATCTCCATCTCTTCTGTAAGGAAACTATACAAAGAAATCTTTTTCACTCTTAAATTTTATCATATTTAAAAGTGCTTTTGCATAGTATTGTTAAGAATAAAGATACTAGGACCAAGGGCCTATTTGACTATGGGCCCAAGAACACTTGCATTGTTTTTTGTTTTAAATTAAAATAAGAATATATGGAGGCCATTATGAAAATAAATAGAATAACTATTCTTTTAAGTGTATTATTATTACCTGTTTTTGTCAGTGCTCAGGAAAACAAAACAACAAATAATGTATTAACAGAAATTAATGAAAGCGGTGTAACTTTTACTATCCCAGATATTGCTTTAGACAGTATCGACATAGTAAATATTCAAAACAAAATACAACAAGAAGTCTACAATGTTCTAAAGGACAAAAAAAAGCAACAACTCCGCAAAAGACTTTTAGAAGAGAATCGCACAAAAATAAACTCAATTTACCCCTCCATTGCTAAAGAACCACTACAAAAAATACTCACGCAACTTGCTAATATGAGTAATGATGTCAATTATTTTGACTATACCGATGCTAAATATTATGAAAAAGCAGAATTGAATATAGAATTATATACCGATGATAAAACAAGACCGCTCACTTTTGATAATTCCATATTTCTATTCTATGAAAGAGACAACTACGACGAAGGCTTTTCTTGGAATGAGTGGATGATTTTAGTATATGATACTAATACCGGGAACTTAAAATATAGACACGATTTTAGCACAAACGATAAAAATATTACATTAACTAACTTGCTTAACCCTGAAGAAAAAAGTGTTTATAAAGATAATTTCCGTTAAGAAATTCTTTATCAAATAAAAAACATGGAGATCTTATGATTAAAAAAATATTATTAGTAGTTTCCCTACTAATTTTGGTAAGTGCTGTATGGGCAAAAGAAATTGTAATTTATCATACTACCGATATGCACGGCCATTATTTCAGCCGCACAGATAAAAACGGTAATGAATTCGGCGGTTTTGCCCGTTTGGCTACCTTACTAAAGAACACTCCGCAACCTTATTTACTTTTGGACAGCGGGGATTTTAGCAGCGGTTCCTATGAAGCCAATTTATCCGGCGGAAAATATTCCACAGAATTAATGAACATGATGGGTTATACAGCCCTAACTATCGGTAACCACGATAGCGATTTCGGCGACGAAGGCCTCAGCAAAATGCTTGCCGATTTTAAAGGTGATATTTTGGCTATGAATATGTCTGACTTACATATCCCTAACAAAAGTATCAAACCTCATGCTATATATAAAGTGGACGGTATTAAAGTCGGTGTAATCGGCGTTGCTATGGACGGTTCCGGTTCTGAGCGTATGAAAATCGTAAATGCACCAAGCACAAAAGATTATGAAAGACAAATAAGAGCCCTTAAAAGAAAAGGGGCGAAAGTTATCATTATTTTAGCACATGATTCAATGCTTGCAGATAATAATATTTCCAAAGATAAACGCACTAATATTTTAGCCCCCATCGAGCAGGCAAAAAATTTCGGTGATGTATCATTAATGCTCGGAGGGCATGCGCATACACAAACTTTAGTAGGTAAAATTACTAATGAAGAAGGCCGTGGCCCTTGGGTTTTGGAAAGCGGACCGTATATGGGTAGTGTTTCCAAAATCGTAATTAATAAAGATGATAAAACCGGGGAAATTACCGTAAATCAACCGGAATTTATCAGATTAGATGGTGCGGAAGACCCCGAAACAAATGATTATTTGGCTTCAATTCGTGAAACAAAACTTGATAACACACTTTATGCAGTTGTTCCGGAATTAATTACCAAATATCCGGCTGCAGACCAAAAAGACCGCGCACCATCTGTTGCCCGTATGATGGCGGACCAAATGTATAAAAAAATCAAAGATGCAAATCCACAGGAGCCTCTTGATTTAACTGCATTCTCACTCAACTCAACACGCAGCGATTATAAGCCGGGAAATTTGACAGGCAGATATTTCGCCGAAATGGCACCTTATGAAGAACATTGCGGCACTTTTGATATTGGTGGCGAACATTTGCTTAAAGCCATGCTTGAATCAATCGGATACAGGGACGGGAAATGTTTCTCCGTTTACGGTTACTCAAAAAATGTACACATTACCTTTGTCTGTAATGAAGGTAAACCGGAACTAAAAGATGTTACTATAGACGGTAAAAAAGTAACCCCGGAAAGGACTTACCGTATGGCCATGTTAACACATTTACCACGCGGATTTTATGAAGGCAAACCTTTCCAAATTATGCCTTCCGATGCAATTGACGACGGTACAGTTATCAAACATTATCGCGATATAACTTCCTCTAAAATGTTATTTGGCATTATTGAACAACTTTCAGAAGAACAAAATAAAAAAATACCCGATTTTGTTGCCCCTAAAGATGTTCAAATAACGGAAGTTAAATTTCAAACAGAAAATATACATCAAAAGGTAGATACTTTGATAAATAACAAACTTCAAACAGTTAATTAAATATACATCTTAAATTAAACCCCGGGTTGATTTCAATACCCGGGGTTTTTTAATTAAAAGTTTTGTTTATTTAATCTTCTCTTTCTAAGTTTATCCGTTATTGTTTGAACAAGCACGTAAAATAGAGGAATAATAAATAAACCTAAAACAGTTCCAAGTAACATACCCCAGAACACCGGCCTGCCGATTGCCCTGCGGCTATTTGCACCGGCACCTGTTGCAAAGATTAAAGGAGCAATACCTAAAATGAATGTGAAGGCAGTCATCAAAACTGCACGGAATCTTTCCCTTAAACCTGTAACGGCGGAGTTTATAATACTACTGCCGCGTTCATATTCTTCTTTAGAAAATTCCACAATCAAAATAGCGTTCTTTGCCGCTAAACCGATAAGCAAAACTATACCGAGTTGCGCGTAAATACTTAAAGTTTCACCCATCATTATAAGCCCTAAAAGACCGCCGGCAAGAGCAACAACTACTGACATCATTACAGACATCGGTATACTCCAACTTTCATATTGTGCTACCAAGAACAAATAAGCAAATACTAAAGCGAGGAAAATTAACACACCCATTTGGCCTTCGTTTTGTTTTTCCTGGTAACTGATACCGCTCCATTCATAAGAATAACCTTTAGGGAGATATTCATGAATATTCTTCTCAACTTTCTTCATTGCTTCACCGCTACTGGCACCAGGTTTTAACATAACGGTAATACCGGCTGAAGGATATTGATTATAACGTACAATCTGACGCGGTGAAAGAATTGTTTTTAAATTAACCAAAGCACCCAAAGGCACCATGGCACCTTTATTGCTTGGAACATAAATATTATTTATGCTTTGCAAGTTTTTACGGTATTTCCAATCAGATTGAACAATAACTTTATTTACTTGTGTACCCAAGTTAATATCGTTTACATAACCGGAACCCAAATAATTTTCAATAGTGCTGAAAATACTTGAAAGAGGAACGTTCATAGCCTCTGCTTTAGTACGGTCAATATCAAGGTAAATGTTTGGCGTTTTAGAAGTAAAATCAGAAAACCCGAAACGTACTTCAGGCAAACTCATAACATTTGCAATAAAGTTTTTAGCGGCATTATCGAGTTGATTATAATCACCGCTTTCAAGTGACTGTATTTTTATTTGCATACCGTCGGATAAACCTAATGCAGGTATAGCAGGCATTTCCATTAATTGGAATTCCGCCTCCGGGATATCCATTGTTTTTGCCTGCAAACGGTTTACTATGGCAGTGGAAGAATCTTCTGCTTTAGGGCGTTCACTCCAAGGTTTTAAAGCAATCATGGCAATTGCAACGTTTTCCCCTGCACCACCTGTGAAACTGAAACCCATAATGGTTATAATATCCCTTATGCCGGGTTCAGTTTTTGCAATTTCAGCAAATTGTTTGGTAATTTCTTCTGTTCTGCCTAAGGTTGCACCTTCCGGCAATTGAATATTTGCCATAACAAAGCCTTGGTCTTCAGAAGGAACAAATGATGTTTTATTTAACTTGAAAGTACCAAAAGCAATAATAACCAAAATAACAAATATTGCTAATATCAAAAATACATGCCTACCGACTAATCTGGCAAAAGCAGCATATTTGTTACGGGCAAAATTTACAAATTCATTAAACCAAATAAGAACCCTTATTTGCGTTGGTTTAATGTCTGTTAACATTGTTGCGCAAATTGCAGGCGATAATGTTAAAGCATTGATGGACGAGAAACTTACCGCCGTTGCAATTGTAACAGCAAATTGTTGGTAAATTTTACCTGTAATACCGCCTAAAAATGCAATAGGTACAAAGATAGCAAGCAATACTAAAGTAGTTGCAATAATCGGGCCGGAAATTTCTTTCATAGCACGAACAGTTGCATCATAGCGGTTCATACCTTCACGGCTCATAAGTAAAATTACACGTTCCACAACACAAATAGCATCGTCTACAACAACACCGATAGCAAGCACTAACCCAAGCAAGGTAAACATATTAATTGAATAACCAAGCCCTTTAATTACGATAAAAGTTGCAAGCAAAGAAACAGGTATTGCAATTGACGGAACTAAAGTAGCATGCCAATCTTGCAAGAACAAGTAACAAACAAAAACGACTAAGAGGAAAGTTATAAGCAAAGTCCAAATAACTTCGTGTACAGATTCATTAATAAAATCTGTTGTATCTACGGTTACTTGATATTTTAAACCCTTCGGGAAAAATTGTGATAATCTTTCAACTTCTTTTTTAACTGCTGCCATAGTTGATAAAGCATTTGCACCGGAAGTTAAACTGAGTGACATGTTAGAAGAAGTTTTACCGTTAATACTACCGGCAAAGGAATAACTTTCCATGCCGATTTCAATTTTGGCAACGTCCCCGAGTTTTAAAAGGCCGCCTTCTTCATCGGTACGAATAATAATATTTTTAAAATCTTCTACTGTATTTAAACGCCCTTGTGTTTGTAAAGGATAAACGATAAGTTCGCTGTTATCATTAGGGCGGGCACCGATTTTACCCAAAGTAGGCATGTAGTTTTGTGATGCTATCGCACTTTTTACACTCGATATAGGAAGCCCTAAAAGTGATAATTTATCCGCATCAAGCCAAATACGCATGCTCTTTTTTGCACCGTACACAGTTGCATCACCGACACCGTTAACTTTACTTAAGTTCTTTTTAACATTATCTTCAACATAGTCGTTTAAGTCATTGGCAGTCATTGAATCGTCTTCTGAAATAAAACTCAAAACACCTAAAATACTTGAAGATTTTGAACGAACGGAAAACCCTTGCCTGGTTACTTCACTCGGAAGTTGCCCCGTTGCTTGTTGCAAACGGTTTTGCACTTTAACTTGGGCTATATCAGGATCGGTACCGCTTTTAAAAGTAACATTTAAGGAATATCGGCCGTCAAAAGAAGTTGAAGACATATAAATCATGTCTTCCACACCGTTTACGGCATTTTCTATAGGTATACCGACAACTTTTGAAACAACGTCCGCACTTGCACCGGGGTACATAACACTAATGTTGATTTCCGGCGGTGTAATTTCAGGGTATAAAGCGACGGGCAAATTCCACGCACAAATTATACCTGCAAGCGACATTACTATCGCAATAACCGCAGCAAAACGGGGCCTGTCAATAAAGAATTTTGAAAACATTATTCCAAAGCCTCCGTCGCTTTAACTTTTTGGCCGTTACTGAGTTTTTGGACACCTGTAATAGCAATTTTGTCATTTGTAGTGATACCGCTTTTTACTACAAAGCGATCTTTAAAAGTGTCCCCGATCTCTACATATTTTTGCTCGGCAACGCCGTCATTAATTACCATAACATATTTGCCGTTACCGTCTTGTGCAACCGCTACTTGCGGAACTGTAATTTCTTCTTTAGCGGAAGTTTCTGAAACCAAAACATTTATAAAGTTACCGGGTATTAAAAGATTTTCTTTATTTTGATATTCAATATAAAGCGGTATTGTTGCGGTTTGTGCGCTAACTTCATTATCCGCATAAACTTTATTTGGCTCGATATCAATAACGGTACCGTCAGCAAGTTGGGCCTGAAGATGCATTTTTGATTCTGTGCCTTTTGCCATTTCTTTGATAGTATTTAATCTTTCTTTATCGGTTACAGAAATATTTATACGTACAGGCTGAGTTTGTACGATACGTGCAAGGTTTGCACCGCCGCTTGCAACAAAGTTACCTTTACTGACTAAAGTTTTACCTATGCGGCCGGAGATGGGAGCTTCTATATCGGCGTGATCAAGGTCAACTTCCGCCAAATCTAATGCAGCTTTGGCTTTTGCTACATTCGCTTCAGCTACTTCAAGTTCTGCTTTAGGTAGCATTTTGTCTTTATACAAAGCCTGTTGCCTTTTATAATCATTTTCAATTTGCATTAGATTTGCTTTTGCGCTTGCAACATTTGCGGCATAACGACGCTTTTCAATATTATAAAGGCTTTGGCCTTCTTGTACTTCAGAACCGTCTTCAAATAAAATTTCTTCAATGTAGCCGGAAACTTGGGGTTTAATGTCAACGGCATTAATTGCTTCTACTTTGGCAATATACTTTTTATTGCTTGTAACATTTTCAATTTTAGGAGTTTGAACGGTAACATATACTTCTTTATTCATAGCAGCCATCATTTTTTCAAATCCCTTTTTAGCCATATATGATGTTATTATATAACCGATAACAACCCCAACTAATAAGACGAGGAAAATCCCTCCCCCCTGAGTTATAAATTTTTTCCTTCTTTCTTTTTTGTAATAATTCATGTTCATTTTTCTAATCTCCCCACTGCTCTGTATAATTGTGCTTTATTTATGAGCAGTCCATAAAAAGCATTTACTACACCTTGTTTTGCTTCCGCTAATTGGGCATTTGCCGTAAGCAAATTCAAAATATCAACTTTACCGACTTCATAATAACGGAAAGCCACTTTTGAATTTTCTTCCGCGGTAGCTAAAATTTGTTTACTGATTTCATAAGCCTTAACACCGGTTTGATAATTTTGATAATAACTCCACACCTCATTTAATACGGCATTTCTTTGATTATCAAGGTTCTTTTGGCTTTGTTCATGCAAGAATTTTGCCTGGTCGATTTGATACATTGTAGACATCCCAGAAAATAACGGCCAACTGAGTTTTAAGCCAACTTCGCCGTTAAGATTATATGGATTTGAATGTTTCCAATTATCGCCGTAAGTACCGTTCGCAATTGCAGTCAAAGAAGGTAAAGCACCTGTTCTTGCATAACTTATAGATTCTTTAGTTGCTAAAACAGAACTTTCCCCTGCTTTTAATTCCGGGCGTTCATTTAAGGCCTCTTGCATAAGTTTTTGTATTTCGTCCCCTGCTTCAAGTTTAGTAATTTTACCGTCATCTTTTATTGCGGAAAGTTTAATTTCCGTAGACGGGTTTAAGTTTAATAAAGTGGCCAAATTACCTTGTGCTTGACGCAAAGCATTTTCCGCTTTAACTACCTGTAATTGGCTTTGTTCATAACTTGTTTTGGCCTGTAATTTATCTACCAAATTTACCATACCGAGGTCATAACGTTTTTTAGATTCCTGATATGCCCTTTGGTAAGTTTTATTACTTTCCTTATAACTGTCTAAAGAAGCTTTTGCACTTAAAGTATTTAAATAAGCATTGTTTACTTTTAAAATTAATTCCTGTAAAGCGGCATTATAAGAATGATTGGTAGCGGAAAGTAATGCCTTATTTTGCCCGATTTGAGAAGATCTGCCTCCGAAATCATAAATTAACCATTGTGCGCTTGCGGTTGCGGAATATGGTTCATTTTTTGTAATACCGTCTTGATGTTCTACTTTATTACCGTTCAAAGTACCTTGCCCGATAAGTGTAACACTTGGCAAATACTGCCCCCTGGATGCACCTAATGCGGCTTCTTTTGATTTGAGAAGCATATACTCCGCACTTAAAGCAGGATTATTGCAAATGGCAACTTGCATTAAGTCCGGTAAAGAGACTTCCCCTTGCAAATTAACCTCTATGCAACCTTGTGGGGCTTGGCTATCGTAAACGCCGTACAGATCAAGCCCATTTATTTGAGTAACGGCACAAAATACCGTTAAGGCAATTATTAAGTTCTTTTTCATTTCTTTTCCTTTATATAATAATTTAAAAGTGTTTCAACTTGGTTTAATACGATTTCTTTTATCAAAATCTTTGTTTTATCATCATATTTTTTAAGGCCAAGTATCATAAAAATTCTTTCCTTATCCCTACCAAACAAAACTGCTTGGTTAAGTAAAGTTTCCGTTATAATAACTGTTTTTTTACTGTTTTTAGGTAAACCTGTAATTTTAGAGATAAGTTTTTTCATCTCAAGTGAAAGAGGAAACATCTTTTCCGTAAAAACCTTCATTGCCATAGCACTTGGGTTTACGGATTCTTTGGCCAAAATCATACTCATATAAATATTTTTAGGCGTAAAAGCGGCATCTAAAATTGTGGAATATGCTTTTAAAAATATTTCCCTTGCCTCTTTTATGCTCATATCATCAAGGTTCTTGTTATATGTAAGGACCTTAATAATATCTGCCGCGTCTTTTTTAAGGATATCTTTTATATATTCCAAAACCGCCAAATAAAGGCTTTCCTTCCCGCTGAAATAATAAGTGATAGCGAAAATATTAACTTGCGCTTTTTGGGCAATTTCCCTAGTGGAAACGCCGTCAAGCCCTTTAGTTGCAAAAAGTTTTAAGGCTACTTCAAGAAGCCTGGTTTTGGAATCCTTCATACAAAAATTATATCAAAAATTAAGTATAAAATCAATCGTTTGATTGAAAATGACATAAAAATACCCCTATGGTTAGGGGTATTTAGAGATTCTATTATTTCTTACAATCGGGGGCAGAAGTAGACAAAGTGCCTGCAGGTATTATTCCGCAAATATTATTATTTACTGTATCAGAACACCACATAGTACTGTCTTCCACATGTGCGGTTATCGTAAATATAGCTCTTGTTGTTGTCATACTTCTTATATCCTTATAATAATTGACTATTATGCAGCCATTAGGTACTGCTTTTGTATCTGCAGTTTCCACTACATCAGAAATAGACACAGAATAATTATCCCTAGTCAATGAACGTCCGGAAAGGCCGAGATTGCCGGACTTTACCAAACGGGTTCTACCCCTAGTATGTGCTTCCGTAAATTGTGAAAAATAACGGTTATTGACTGCTAAATTTCTTTGTTGTGCTTCACGGACAATTTCTATTAAAGAAAATGCTTCCGTAATTTTTGCCTTCGTTATCACTTTAGTATATGTAGGATAAGCAATTGCCGCAAGCCCGGCAAGGACTAAAACAACAACCATCATTTCTATGAGAGTAAAACCTTTTTTCATAATTTCTCCTCTTACTAATATTCCTGGCCTTTAGGCGTATCTTTTACTACAATCCCCATAGTAAGCAATTTCGCCCTAAGCTCATCTGACTTCTTAAAATCTTTTTGCTTTCTTGCTTCTGCACGTTCTTCTAAAAGTTTTTTTGCTTCGGCAGAAATCTCCTTCTTCTCTGATTCTAGCAAATTAAGACCTAAAAATGAATCGGCAAATTTTACAAATTCAATTTTTTCCGTTGCGTCTTCATCACTTTTAATAAAATCCCACAAAATAGCAAGTGCTTTAGAAGTGTTTAAATCGTCTTCCATAGCGGCAACAAAATTATTTTTTGCTTCTTTTAATGTTTCGGTCTCTTTACTTTCGCCTTTGGCAAATTCTTTAATGTTTGCGATTTTTGCCTTTAAACTTTGGCGGCTTTTTTTAGCAAAATCCAAACTGTCATAAGAAAATTCAAGTTGCGTTCTGTAATGTGCGCCAAGGCATAAATATCTGTAATCAAGAGGGTTATAACCCTTTTCTTTTAAGGTATCTAAGGTAACAAAAGTTCCTGCTGATTTTGACATTTTACCTGAACTCATTACTAAAAACTCGCCGTGTATCCAATAACGCACATATTGTTTGCCTGTCGCTGCCTGGGCTTGTGCAATTTCATTGGTATGATGTATGGCAACATGGTCTATACCTCCGCAATGAATATCAAGGGTTTCGCCTAAATATTGCATAGCCATTGCAGAACACTCAATATGCCAACCGGGGAAACCAACCCCCCAAGGGCTTTCCCATTCCATTTGGCGTTTTTTATCTGTCGGGGAAAATTTCCATAAAGCAAAGTCTGTGGCATTTTTCTTTTCCCCAAAATCAACACGTGCGCCTGTTTTTAAACCTTCCAAATGTGCTTTATTTATCAAAATACCGTAATCTGCGAACTTTGAAGTATCATAATAAATACCGTCTGAAGTTTTATAAGTATACCCCTTTTCTTCTAATGTTTTAACAAGGTTTATCATAGCAGGGATATGCTCTGTGGCACGTGCTATAATATTAGGGCGGCAGCAATTTAAAGAATCAAAATCTTCAAAAAATTTCTTTTCGTAGAACTTAGCAATTTCCCATGCGCTTTTGCCTTCCCGTGCTGAAGCCAAAGCCATTTTATCTTCCCCTGCATCGGCATCTGAGGTTAAATGTCCCACGTCTGTTATGTTCATCATATGTTTAACAGGTAAACTATAACGAATTGTGCGCATAAGAAGGTCTTCAAATATATATGTTCTTAAGTTACCGATATGTGCGTAATTATATACTGTAGGCCCGCAACAATAGCACGTTGCACCTTTGGGATTTAAAGGAGTAAATTCTTCTTTTTTATGATGTAAAGTATTGTATATTTTCAGCATTTTAATTAGATGTCTTTAACTTTTCGTATTCCACCGGTATTCTGGCAAAGAAGGCATCACAAACCCTTTTACCGGATGTGTTTGCAAAATTTTCACTAAGCAAACATTGTACATTTATTACAGAAAGAGGATTAACTGTTCCCGCCGGGGCAAGTGTATAAGTAAAACCTTGCGTTCTGTGTGTTTTAAGTATGGCATGATAGGAATTATCTAAAGCTGTTTGAAAAGTCATAAGATCAGAACCGGTTGCATTTTTGCTTAAAGGAATTTTTTTACTTGACATAACAACAACCGCTTCGCCGTAAGCCTGATTACTGCTTTCAATAATTTCTTCTTCCGTTATTTCAACTACTTCGGAAGTATCTATATTTTCTGGAACAACTTCTTCCCCGTCATCTACATTAAATTCCGTATATGATTGCGGCAGTTCGTAGGCAGAATAATCTATGTCCGTATATTCTTTATATTTTCTGGGGCTATCAAACTCAGCACAAGCACAGAATAACACAACTATTGATATTAATAAAGTTAAACGTTTCATTTTTTCCTCTTTACTATTTTTTAATTTTTACGGTAACGGCTGCAAAACATGAAAGTGCTTTACCTTTACCGATATCGCCTAAGCCCTCATGGCTTTTGGCTTTAAAACTGATATTATCAATACCGATTTTGAAAATCGATTGTAAAGATTTTCTTATCGTCAAATAATGCGGGCGCATTTTGGGAGTTTCAGCCACAAGTGTTACATCCATATGTGTAATCTTTGCGTTCTTCTTTTTTAAAATTCCCAAAACTTTTTTGGTTATTACAACACTTGATATGCCTTTGATGCTTTTATCCGTAGGCGGGAAATATTCACCTATTTCCCCCGCACAAACCGCACCTAAAGCACCGTCACAGATAGCGTGTAAAACCAAATCCCCGTCGCTATGCCCAAGCATGCCGTGCGTATGCGGTATAAGTGCACCGCCCAAAAAAAGTTTTAAACCTTTTTTATAACGGTGGGTATCATAGCC
This sequence comes from Elusimicrobiaceae bacterium, assembly GCA_045225155.1. GTDB lineage: Bacteria > Elusimicrobiota > Elusimicrobia > Elusimicrobiales > Elusimicrobiaceae > Proelusimicrobium. Next base: position 403 of record JBGVBB010000054.1, on the reverse strand, counting down.
GAAACCAAATTTTATTTCTTCTTTTTGCATAAAGCGCCTGCCATTACTAAATCTTCCGGGGTAGTAATTTTGATATTTTCATAACTACCTATAACTGCCGTGACACTAACCCCTAATTTTTCAACTAATTGTGATTCATCCGTTGCAAAAATTTTGTTGCCAAACTTCTTCAAAGCTTTCTTTAAAATATCCGCCCGGTAACATTGCGGTGTTTGTGCCGCAAAAAGTTCAGCCCGTTTGAGTGTCTTTACGACCTTATTATTCCTTACAACTTTTATAGTGTCCTTTACAAAAACACCTAAAACAGCTGCCTTGTTTTTATTCGCGGCTTCTAAACAAGCCTCTATATCAACCGGTTTTACGAAAGGCCGTGCACCGTCTTGTACTGCTATCAATTTTGTTT
>JBGVBB010000053.1:0-2569 GCA_045225155.1 Elusimicrobiaceae bacterium | reverse complement strand
CCGAAATCTTTTTCCGTATCGCCTTCCATCGTGATTTTAACGTTCGATAGCGAGAAGGCGTTTCTATCGTAATCAAGTACAAAGTACCCTTTTATACCCGAAAACGTCAAAGTGAACGTATTGCCGTTTTTAATTATGTTCGGCGTAGGATAGTCTATTATATCGCAAAAATATTCTATAACTTCCAACTGTTCGCCAACGTAGGAATTTTCTTCTTTTGCAGTTACCGCTACGTCGTAAACCGAACGCGCGTTGTCTGTTTCGTCATAATCGCTGTAAAGATAGGTCGTATTATCTCCGTCGTTATATTTCAAAAAACTGCGGAAAGAAAATGTTCTATCGGTATTGTACGGTAAAATATTGACAAACGCGCAATTAAACCCGTAATAGCCGTCGGTTGCCACCATGCTTTCGTTATTCCATTTTTCGGCGACACAAACCTGAACCGCTTTACTCTTAGACAACGTTTCGTAAGTAAACTCCAAGTCGCTTAAATAATCCGTAGGCGCGATTATCATGCCTACCTGAACGTTTGCAGCACCGTACTGACTAACATATGTATCATATAATTTTTTATCGACCGAACCCTTAAAACGCAGTCCTAACGAAGATTTTACCATCCTTATAGCCGCGCCTGCTTCGGCTTTAATTCCTTCGTCGGGCAAGACTTCGTCCTGACTTTGCCCCGCACCGCTTTCGTTTACGGAAAACAGCGTCATATTGTCGACAGAAACTTTTTCAAACACATCGGTTGCGTTAAAATAAAATTCATAAACGCCGCTTTCTGCTAACTCTAAAACTGTTGAAACCTGAGTAAAATCGTTATAATTTTCTATATGCTGTTCATCATAAATTATTTCTATGTCCGCATTTATTCTGAACCCGACGCGAATATTACAAGACCCGTTTGGTATTTTTACATAAAAAGTTATATTATATTTGCCCTTTTCTAAATCCAGTCTGTCTTGATAAATACACAATTCTGCATTTTTAGCTTTGCTTTTTGCACAATAATTTCCATTCTCTAATTTATCTAGTTTTAAGCCGGGACTACTCCAACGGACAGCGCGTTCCTGTTCGTCAACCGTTTCCACTTCGTTAAAATCACCGTTATCCAGTAAATTCGTGCCTTCGGAAGAAGTGGTTTTATAAGGCGAAACGATAAAACATAAACTGAATATAAAAACAACTACAAATATAAAAGAAATCGAACTTTTCATCACATCCACCATCCCGAGAAAATATCAATAGCCGTGTTGTCGTCTCGGTCGTCATCGGTAAGCACCGTTACACCGGGACTTGAAAGCAGAAAATCATCATAATCGTCGGAAATTTTAATTTCCGCACCGCAATATTGCTTTTTCATTTGTAAACCTATCCTAATCTACCTAAATTTCTTTTTTAAATTTGTAAAAATACGTTTTCGTTCTTCTTTGGTTAATCCCAAAATCATATTAAACAAGATAAAAACAACAAAAATAATGAAACCTTTTAACAGTAATTCCAGCCATCCGTTTTTGTCCCAAAACAAATTCAGCCCAATGCCTATCAATAATGTACAAACAGTCGGCACAATCATTTTCATATAACATTTTTGCATAAATAATTTAATATCAAATTTCATTTTTGTCTGCCCCACTATGTGCAGAACTATTAATCTGACAGAATATGCTATGCAAATAGACACGCACGCACCAATAATTCCGTAAAAATACGACAATATAAAGGATAGAACTACGTTAACAATCCCTGTTAATAGATTGATTAATGCTTGAAGTTTGGTATTGTTTGTAACCATCATTGCCGTATTGACTATTTGCAAAGAATTAAAGAACAGCCCTGGAGCAAGAACCAAAAGTATTCCGTAATACGCTAATTCGTAATCATTACCCATCCAAATATTAATAAACGGTTTACCAATCAATGCAAATCCTACAATGATTAAAGCGTTCAATGCAAATTGAAAACGTCCGACGTGTATCATAAGCGGCATTATTTTTTGTTCAGGATTAGGCTGAGTGTAAATAACGGAAATTTTAGGCATAAACATACCATTTATTGCTGTGGTTATTGTATACGCGTATCCTTCTATCGTTACTACTACGGCAAAAACGGCTATTGCGGAAGTTCCCGAAACCACTCCTAAAATAGTTGGCGTTATATTAAAAACAAGTCTGGCTGCAATAGCGGTTACAGTTACCCATATAGAAAATTTAAAAATATCCTTAAAAAGTGCTTTATCTTTGTAATTAAAATTAACTTTTACCGGCGTGCTTGTTTTAATTACTATCAGTTTATAAATAATTAGTATAATTCCCGTTATAGCATGCACCGCCACCAAAGCATACAAACCGTATCCAAGCCATAATGCGACACACATTGTTCCGACAAGTAAAACACGGTAAATAATATCGCCGAGTTTTTGCTGAATAAATTTTTCATACGCAGTTAAAACGCCGTTTAAGGTAACGAACGGGAAATTTATTATGCTAAAACACCCTGCAATAATATATACGACTTTAAACTGCGCAATTTCTTCGGGGGTCAAACTTGCATAAATAGAATCCAA
>JBGVBB010000052.1:0-20054 GCA_045225155.1 Elusimicrobiaceae bacterium | reverse complement strand
AAAATTATGACCATGTTTACCGACCCTAACAAAAAGAAAGCAACAGACCCTGCAAACCCCGATGGTTGTACGGTTTTTACTTTCCATAAACTTTACAATAAAGATTTTGAAAAACGTTGCACGGAATGTAAAGCCGGTGCCTTAGGTTGTGTTGCGTGTAAGAAGGAACTTTTTGAATATATGCGCCCTTCTTTTGAAGAATTTAACCGCAAAAAACAAGAACTTTTAAAAGACAAAACTTACTTAGATAAAATATTAGCGGATGGTGCTGCCAAAGCACGCGAAAGTGCCGCTAAAACTTTAAGCGAAGTTAAAAAGGCAATAAAACTTTATTAACGGAAATTTTATTAAATGGAAACAGATACTCTTAAAATACAATTAGATGTTTTTGAAGGCCCTTTGGACCTGCTTTTGCATCTTATTAAAAAAGATAATTTAGATATTTACGAGGTAAATATCTCCGCCATTACTACGCAGTATTTGGAGTATCTTGATTTAATGAAACAACTTAATTTAGATGTAGCTGGTGAATTTTTAGTTATGGCAAGCACTTTAATGCAAATTAAAGCACGCCAACTTTTACCGAGCCAAGTTCCGACGACAGAAGAACAAGGCCCGGATCCGGCCAAAGAACTTATTGCCAAACTTGTTGAATATGAAAAGTTTAAACAGGCATCTAACTTTTTGCAACAAAATTTTGATAAATTTAAAGATAATTTTTATAAACAGGCCCCGGTGTTTAATCAAGAGGAAAAAGTTGTTAACGTCCAGTTATTTGATTTGCTTGCAGCTGTTAAACGTGCTTTTGCCCGCCTTGAAGAACGTCAAAATGCAGATCTTTTAAAGATTGAAGAATTCCCGATAGACAAAAAAATTGAAAAGGTTCTTGCTTTGGTTACTTCCCGCCCTTGGGTTTTGATTGATGATATTTTTACGGGCGAAACAAAAAAACGCGGTGTAATAACCTGTTTTATGGCAGTGCTTGAACTTTTGAAAATAAATAAAATTTATGCCCGCCAAGATAAACAAAACGGGGAAATAAGAATTTACCTGAATCAAGAACATAAAAATGATGATTACCATAAACTTTTAGAAGAAGCGGAGGAAAAATAAATGGAAAACACCCCACAAACCGAAGAGTTAAAAGAGGAAATAAAACCGGAACAAACTTCTGCCGAACAAAATCAAGAAATAAATGCTGAAGAAAAAAAGCAGGAAGAAGTTATATTATCCCGCAGTGATTTTAAAAATATCATTGAAACTTTACTTTTTATAACGGATAGACCTTTGAGTGCATCTAAAGTAAATCAAGTGGCTGAAATAGGGGACTTGGCTTTAACGCGTGATATTATCCAGGAAATTCAAACTGATTATGCTGCTTCCGGCAGGGCTGTGCAAGTGCTTGAAATCGGTGGTGGTTTTCAAATGTGCACAAAACCGGAATACGGCAGATGGGTGCGTAAACTTTATAATGAAAAAATGTCCACACGCTTATCGCCCGCGGCACTGGAAACACTCGCAATAGTTGCTTATAAACAACCTGTTACCAGGGCGGAAATTGAAGCCATCCGCGGTGTTGATATCAGCGGACCTCTTGAAAAACTTTTAGACCGCGGCCTTGTAAAAATAGCCGGTAAAAAAGAAGTTGCGGGCCGCCCGCTTGTTTATGCAACAACGGAACAATTTTTAAGGGTGTTTGGGCTTAATCATTTAAGTGAACTTCCCGATATGAAAACTTTTGCCGCCAAAGGCCCGAAAGAAATACAAAGTGATTTACCTTTTGACCAAGCAATGCCGCCTTTTAAAGATAATATTTTACCTTTGGAAGATAATACCGCAACCGAAAATATTATTGATACGGAAGAAAGTGGCGAAATTCAAACAAGTGCTGTGCAAAATGAGGGGACATCAGTACAAGAAAATAATCAAGAACAAAATGATGAGGGAGGAACAAAATAATGAATATAGTTTTAGCTGCAAGTGAGGCTTTTCCTTTTTGTAAAACAGGTGGTTTAGCCGACGTAGTAGGGGCAATTACACAAGAATTTTCCCGTGCACGCGGTGCTAAAGTTTTATTAATGTTACCCTATTACAGAAATGTAAAAAATACTGCTTCTTTAAAAGCAGTACCCGGAACTTTTTTAGTACCGGTCGGCGGGGATATAGAACCTGCCCGTTTGTTTTACCTTAAATGGGGAAACACTTTAGTGTTTTTTATACACTCAACTAAATATTTTGATCGCCCAGGTTTTTATAACGAAAACGGTAAAGATTACCTTGATAATGATGATCGTTTTATTTTCTTTTCCCGTGCAGTTTTAGAGGCTTGTAAATTTATCGGTTTTAAACCGGATATTATTCATGCGCATGATTGGCAAACCGGCCTTATACCGGCATATCTTGAAACTTTATATAAAACTGATGCTTATTTTGCCAGAACAAGAAGTATTTTTACCATACACAATATTGCCTATCAAGGTTATTATCCTAAAACTACTTTTGATAAAGCAGGTTTTTGGGGGCCTGATTTTCCGCCTGATAAATTTGAATATTGGGGCGGTATCAGTTTTCTAAAAGCAGGTGTTGTTTTCGCTACACGTGTAACTACCGTAAGCCCGACCTATGCAAAAGAACTTTTAAGCGGGCGTAACAGTTTCGGGTTTGAGGGTGTTTTGCGTACCAAAGGCCCTGCTTTCAGCGGTATTTTAAACGGGCTTGATATAGACGTTTGGGATCCTCAAAACGATAGTTTGATACCTATGGGATATGATGAGGAATCACTTCGCGGTAAAGTTCTTTGCAAAACTGCTTTGCAAAAAGAACTTGGCCTTGAAGTTAATGAAAATATACCTCTTTGTGTGATGGTATCACGTTTAACTTACCAAAAGGGTATTGATTTAGTTGCTTCCGTTGTTCCGGCATTGGCAGGCAAAATACAATTTGCTTTTCTAGGTAAAGGGGAACAAAGTGTTGAGCAAAACCTTAAGAATTTGGCATTTTCAAATCCGCGTTACATTGCTTTCTGCGGTGCTGTGGATGAAAATCTTGCACATAAGGTTTATGCCGCAGGTGATTTTTACTTAATGCCGTCGCGTTTTGAACCGTGCGGGCTCAGCCAAATGATAGCGATGCGTTACGGCACTTTGCCGATAGTAACAAGAACAGGCGGTCTTGCCGACACCGTTAAAGGTTTTACTGATAATGCTTCTTTAAACGAAGCTACAGGCTTCTTCATAGATAATTTCGATGCCAATTCACTCATTTATACATTGAATCGTGCACTTGAAATATATTCAAATAGGGCTGCATTAGCCAGAATGCGCGAAAATGCAATGATGGAAGATTTCTCTTGGGATAATTCTTCGTCTGCGTATTTAAAAGTTTATGAAGATGCTTTAAGTTTGGGTGCAAGGTGGTAAAATGGAACAAACAAAAAATAATCAAAAGAGCCAAATAAAACATGGGGCAAAAGCAATAAAGATATTCTTTTTGGTTTTTGCTTTAGGGTTGCTTCTTCAGGTTATTTTGTTTTGCCGCGAACGTGCAAATTATGCACTTGATTTAATAAGGGACGACTTTAAGATTGCGGTTGTTCTAAAAAATTCTACCGAAGAACAAGCAAAAAATTTTTCTTCAAAACTGTATTTTCAGCCGGAAGTAAGTGAAGTTAAGATGTTAAATGAAGATGACATAAAATCCTACTTAAAACAAGGTAATTCCGGTTTGAATTTGCAAGCATTTTTGCCTAAAGGTTCTTTACCTTATTTTTATGAAGTTAAGTTATCAAAAACGGCTTTTTTAAATCCAAGTGCATGGGCGCAACAATATATTTCCCCCATGAGTGAAGATGCACAGGCCTATTTTCAGGAACAGGAAAGTGCGGTAGCATTTTATTTGCTCGGTATAATTAAAACTATAGATATTGTGCTAATAGGTGCAGCTTTTGCTTTGCTCGCATTAGGATTTTTTATAGAGGTAAAAAGTTTACAAATCCCGGTAGCGGAACGCTTTCATGCGGTAGGTTCTTCGGTTTTCGCATATGCTTTTGCTTTTGGGTTTATGTATGTTTTGCTTACATTTTTAAAAATGCTTCCTTTAACACCTTATGATCCTTTTACTTTGCAACAAATAGGGTGTTTGTTATTCTGTCTGTTATTTGGCAGGAGTTTAGCTAAATGGGGAAAATTCTAACAGTTGTTTTTTGCTTTTTCTTTTGTTTCGGAAGCACGGCTTTTGCTGCTTCCAAGGAAGATTTGCAGGGTATAAAAGAAAAGGCTTCTTTAAAAGAAAAACAACTTAAAGAGTATCAGGAAAAACAACGTAAACTGGAACAGGAACTAAAAAATTTAACGCAAAAAGAAAAACAAACAGGCAAAAAAACAGAAGAAATAAAAAGTAATTTAATAGAAGTAAAAAGTAAAACTTCTTCTTTGCAAAGTCGCCGCGAAATGATGAAAACCACTTTGCCTATGTGGCAAACTTTAATGCAGGAAACGATAACCGCTACCGTTGTAGAAAATATTTTGCAATCTGATTATCGCACCGGCCAAACCGTTTCAAGGAACTTACTTTTAAATTCCTTACTTAATGTGAAAGCAGGATATTATAAGAATTTACAAAAATCTTTGGAACAAAACGAAAAAGATTTAAAATTAACAGAACAGGAAAAAGAAGATTTACTTTCCCAACAATCAGCGCTTGAAGCCGAACAAGAAAAACTTGAGGCTACCCATAAAGATAAAGAAAAAGATTTAACCACTGCAAAGGAAAAATTAAAACAAGCCAAAAAAGAACTTGAAGAACTTAAAAACAGTGCCGATCAAATGGAAAAACTTTTAAAACAGGCCGAAAAGAAGCGTGTTGCCGATGAAAAGAAGCAGGGTGTAGTATCAAAACCTGTATCAACTAAATACTTAAATATCCCCAAAAAATCTTTACCTTGGCCGCTAAACGGGCAAGTTATAAGCCGTTTCGGTAAAGAATATAACCAGCAACTTAAAACTTGGATTTTTAGGGACGGCATAAAAATAGCCTCTTTTGCCGGAACACCTGTTAAGGCTGTAGAAGGCGGTAAGGTTATATTTGCAGGTGCTTTCCGTTCTTACGGGCAAGTTGTTATTATTGACCATGGCCAAGGCTTTTTTACAATATACGGTTTCTTGCAAGAGATTAAAGCCTATGTCGGCCAAGTGGTAAAGAGCGGTAACATTATCGGTACTTGCGGGCATGATACACAAGGTACTGCCATGGGGCAAGGCAAATCTGCGTTGTATTTTGAGATCCGCTCCGGCACCCAGGCTTTGGATCCTTTAATATATTTAAAATAATTGTTTTAATTCTATTCCTAATATACCTTAAATTTGTTAAAATGTATAGAGAGATATAAATAGAGGAGCAATATGAAAAGAAAAGTTAATAAATATATCATTTTTATAGTTACGGCATTTTTTATAGGCAGTTTATTCCCGTTTGCCTATTCAGGGGTGGATAGTGGGCTTGATCAACTTAAAATTATGGTTGAGGTAATGGCCAAAATTCAAGACAGTTACGTTGAAGAAACCCAACCCAAAGAACTTATTACCAATGCTTTGTATGGCATGGTTAATACTTTGGATGAATTTTCGGAATTTATAAATGTTACAAATACCAAACGCATTAAAGAGGAAACCAGGGGGGAATTCGGCGGTTTAGGTATTCGCTTAATCGGTAAAGAGGGGGAACTTTTTGTCGTCACACCGATATTAAACAGCCCTGCTTATAAAGCGGGTATCGAACCGGGGGATGAAATTATTCAAATCGACGATAAACTTGTAAAAGATATCTCTTCCCAAGAAGCCATAGATATGATGCGCGGTGCTGTAGGGGAAAAGGTTACCCTTGTTATTAAACGTAAAGATAAAAAAGATAAAGCCATAACCAAAAAAATTACTTTAAAAAAGGCAAAAATTATTCCTCAAATAGTATATCCTAAAATGCTTGAAAATAAAATAGGCTATGTTTATGTTGAGGACTTTTCCGGCCACACGGTTGCAGATGTAAAAGCCGCTTTGGAAGATCTTACTAAACAAGGTATGGAAAGCCTTATCTTAGACCTTCGTTTTAACCCCGGCGGCACATTGGATAGTGCAATTGATTTAGTCAAAATGTTCATCGGGGAAAATAAACTTATCGTATATACAAAAGGCAGAAAAGATGTTTATTTTAAAGAATATAAAAGTGCTGATAAAGCATTGTATCCGAATTTGCCTATTATCTTGCTTGTTAATGAAAATTCTGCTTCCGGCAGCGAAATTGTCGCCGGTGCTTTACAGGATCATAAACGGGCACTTTTGATCGGTGCAAGAACTTTCGGTAAAGGCAGTGTTCAACAAGTAAGCACGCTTGAAGACGGTTCAGCTTTAAAACTTACTATAGCAAAATATTATACACCTTCGGGCCGCATGATACACAGAGATTTCAAAAAGAAAGGCCCAAATACGACGGGTGGTATATTGCCTGATATCGTGATAAATACAGATTTATCTACCGCCAGAGCTGCCGTTTTACAAAGAACGACTATGATTTATTCACCTTCTAAAAAAACAGCTGATATTGAGGGAAAAGAAATCAAAGATGAACAATTAAACCGCGCAGTTGAACTTTTAAAAGCACGTAAAGTTTTAGGTGCTTTAAATATTGAAGAGATTAAGGCCCAGGATGCCCAAACGGAAAAAGTTAAAGAGGCATAAATGCAAAGCAGTTATATTTTAGCGATTGAAACAACCTGTGATGAAACTTCCGCCGCTGTATTAAAAGACGGTAAGGAGTTGCTTTCAAACGTTATTTATACACAAATTGATTTACATAAAAAATATGCCGGTGTCGTGCCGGAACTTGCAAGCCGTGCACATGCGGCAAAAGTTGCAAGTGTTGTAAGTGCTGCTTTAAAAGAAAAACAAATTACGCCGACAACTGTTGCTTTTGCAAATGGCCCCGGTTTACCAGGCGGGCTTTTGGTAGGGCGTGTTGCGGCGGAAACTTTGGGTACTCTATATGATATTCCCGTTATGGGTGTAAACCATTTGGAAGGCCATTTATATGCGGCGGAATTTGATGGTAACCTAGCAAATAAGCCGCTTGAATTCCCGTTAATTTCTTTAATCGTTTCAGGCGGGCATACGGAACTTTGGAAAGTTACCGGTTACGGTAAATATAAACTTCTCGGTAAAACACGTGATGATGCCGCAGGCGAGGCTTTTGATAAAGTGGCTAAACTTTTAAAATTACCTTATCCGGGCGGGCCGCAAGTTTCTGCTTTGGCTTTAAAAGGTAAAATGGGGGCAATAAAATTTCCGCGTCCGTTTATGAAAGGTAATTTTGAATTTTCTTTTAGCGGAATTAAGACGGCGGTAAGTTATTATTTACGTGATCATAAAGATTATAATCCGGCAGATGTCTGCCTCGCTTTTGAAGAAGCCGTTACAGATACTTTAGTTTATAAAACTTTAAGTGCTGCCGAAAAATACGGTATAAAAAATATTGTTATCGGCGGCGGTGTATGTGCAAATAAAAAATTGCAAAACAAAATGCTTGACGAAGGGCAAAAATTTGGTTACAATGTACGCTTTGCGGGGCGTGGGTTAACATCCGATAATGCGGCCATGCTTGCTTTGTGTGCTTTTCACAAATTAAATTATGCTAAAATAAATAAAAGTATAAAAATAAACCCAAATATGCCTTTAAGGAGTTGGATAAGTAAATGATTTTTTGGATGCTCCCCGATAGCGGGATAGAAACATCAGAGGTGATGGAAGAATTTTTAAAAGATTTTCGCCGTCAAAACCCTGATATAAACTTGGAAGTACAAGTAATCAATAGGCGTACTTTATGGAATAAGATTTTTACTTTAAAGCACGATATCGGTAAAGAAGGTTGCCCGGATTTGATTGCTTTCCCGCATTATTGGACTTCTATTTTAGCTACGGCCAAACTCCTGGAACCTTTACAAAAATTTGATAAAGATATTACGGTATCCCATGTGCTTGATCCGCTCCGCCCGCATTGTTTTTTAAATGATACCGAAGAAATATATTCTTTCCCTTGGTGGCTTGATATAACGGCATTACATTATAGGGAAGACCATTTAAAAGCCGTTACGGATAAACCCGAAGAAGCCCTTTCTACTTGGAAAGGTATGCTTGATGTTTGCAAAGAACTTAGAAATTATTTTAATGATGTAGATGATTATTACCCCGTACAAAACAGCGATTGGCGAGGTTCACTTTCACATAGATGTGTTTTGCCTTGTTTATGGAGTAAAGGTGCATATTTATTTACAGCAGATTTAGAGCAATCCGGTTTAAGTAGCACGGCTTTTGAAGAAGGCATGCAAAGTTTTATTGATTTGGCATTAAAAGGTTATATGCCTATTTTAAAAGAAAGGAGTTCTATCGGTAATATTTCTGCCGGCAAATCAAGTTTAATTATTACACGTAGGCAAAATATATCAATGTTTGAAGGTGCACAATTTAAAGTTCAAACTTTGCCCATCCCTAAAACAGGCGCCCAAAGTGTTAACTACCTTGGTGCTATAAACCTTGGTATTTTAAGGCAAAGTAAAGAAAGTGAAGCTGCATTTGCTCTTTTAAAATGGCTCACAAAACCGGAAAAGCAAATTGCGTATGCTTCAAAAATAGAGGCTTTCCCGTCTTATGACGGTGCTTTTGAAAATTTCCTTTTGGCTTCACCGGAAAGGGTACAAAAATATACAAATATTATTGCTTCAGCACGCACTTTACCGAATCACATGGTTACCGGTGCCGTGATGGAAATTATGGCAAATGTTATGAGTGCGGTTGCCAGTGCAATTTTGATGCGTAAATATACACCGGAACTTTTAAAACAGGAACTCAAAAAGGCGGACAGGGACGTGCAGGAAATACTCCGTCTTTATAAGGATTAGTATGGAAACAAATAAAAGAACATCTTTGCTTTATTCTTTTTATCAGGCATTATCTGAACACTTCGGGGATATGTATTCCTTGCTTTCCCATGCTATGCCCTTAATAGAGAGTTATATCGGTGCAGATAGGGTTTTTTATTATGATTGGGAAGATAAAAAATCAGTTTTGTCCCTTAAAATAATGAGTCAAGGGTCAAAATCTTACAGTTTACAAGAAGATATTTTTATTGATAAAGACTCCCCTGAAATTATAAAACTTTTACAAGACGGTATAATGGATAGCCCTACACTTGACTATCCTGCAGTATATATTTTACTTAAATGGCGTGGGCCGGAAAACAGTATTAAGACAATGAAAACCGGTAAAATGATGTCCAGTTCTTTGGGCGTTTTGCGTGTTGAAAGAATTAAAAAGAACTCGCCTTTTACTCAAGACGAAAAGGAAGTTTTAATTGAACTTGCACGCGAACTTTCATCCCGTATAAACATAACGGAAGTTGATATGTATCATAGTGCACAGTTAAAACGTGCAGAGGCCATTAATAAATTAACAACTGTTTTTGCTACTTCTCTCAGATTACGTGACAGTTTAAAAGAAATACTTTTAAGTATACAAGATACATTTAGGTTTGACAGAACTTCTTTATATTTGTCTGATCCTAAAACTAATGAAATTACCGAAGGTTATTCCGTAGATTTATCAGGTGAATTTAAGACTTTGGAAATCATGGCAAATATTAAAAAAGAATTATCTGATGAAGCATCAAACTCAGATATACGCTTGATGATACCCCTTTCCGTACAGGGTAAAAATTTGGGTTTTATGTGTTTTGATAATGTGCTTTCCAGGACACCGATAAAGAAGGAAGAAGTTTTATCTTTAAAACAATTTTCCCAGCAAATTGCTTTGGCAATTGATAATGCAAGGTTATTTGAAAAGGTACAAGAACTCTCAAATTACGACGATTTAACCGGCCTTGCTTTAAGGCGTTTCTTTAAAGAAAATTTAGCACAGGAAGTTTACCGTTCAAAACGTTTTAATTTGATGTTTTCAATAATCTTACTTGATATTGACCACTTCAAAAAAATCAATGATACATATGGCCATTTGTTCGGTGATGAGGCTTTAAAAGCCGTCAGTAATGTTATAAAAAGCAGTTTGCGCCAAACTGATATTCCTTGCCGTTACGGTGGGGATGAAATGGTTATACTTCTCCCACGTACTTCCGGGGAAGAAGCCAGGCATATTTCCGCCCGTCTTTTAAAGAAGGTTAAAGAAATAGAAATACCATCAAATTTAAGCGGTGGCAAAGTGGTAAAATTAACGATCAGCCAAGGTATAGCGGTTTACCCCACAGACAGCGAAGATGTAAATGAGTTATTTAAATGTGCCGATGAGGCTTTATATCACGTAAAGCAAGGCGGCCGCGGATTCTACACTCTATACGAAGAAATCAAGAAGAAATAATACTTTCCAGGTTTACGTGTTCGGTTTGGCTTTATTTTATTTCGTTTTGTATCTCAATTAAAATTATACTTGACTGTTTTTTTCTATTATAATTATATATATTCTAGGATGAAAATAAATATTATGAAAAATAAAAAAGGTTTTACATTAATTGAATTATTAGTGGTTGTTTTAATTATCGGTATACTTGCCGGTATTGCCTTGCCGCAATATCAAAGGGCAGTAACCAAATCTAGGGTAGCAAGTATTTTGCCGATTATGAGGCGTTGGAAAGACGCTTTAATGGAATATAAACTACAACATGGTGACTATTCTTGTGAGGGGAATGGTTGTGGCCTAGGATTAGGCGCAACATTAGGAGTAAATTGGCCAAGTGATTGGAAAGGAGGAAATGGCAATTCTTGCGGAGATAGAAGTGAGTGTTGGAATGATTATTGGTATTGTTTCGCTAATGAAGAATCAAATGGATATTTATTTTGTTCACATGATATAGATTATGTAAATGATGTTTATTTTTCTATAGATATGTTTCCAGCCGATTATGAAGTAGAATATCTTCGTGATAGAATAACTTGTACATGGGAGGGGGGAGTTGAAGCTGAAAAAGTTTGTAAAGCACTAGGGGGCCATGTGTTAGAAAATAACGGAAATTGGGGTAGATATTCGCTTAATTAAGAAATTTTAAATAAAAAACCCCATGCCTATCTGTAATAATAAGCATGGATTTTTGCTTTTAAAAGTATTTAATTTACCACTCTTTAGAAAGTTCTTCTATTTCCTTTAAAGCCTTATCTTTGGCAACTTTCGGTAGATTATCAATAAAAGTTTTGCCGTTTAAGTGGTCAATTTCGTGTTGTAAAATTATGGCTAAAAAGCCTTTGGCGGTAAGTTCAACCGGTAGTCCTCGTTCATTTAAATATTTAACTTTAACTTCGGTAGCACGTTCAATTTGAACGGCAAGGCCCGGAAATGATAAGCAGCCTTCTTGGCTTAAAACTTTACCTTTTTTGACGGTAATTTCAGGGTTAATTAAAATATAGCGTTTGTATTTGCCTTCCTCTTTTTGCGGTAGCATTACAACTACTAAAGAAATATCCATCCCCACTTGCGGTGCGGCAAGGCCGACACCTTCCATCATTAGGCAGGTTTGTGTCATATCATTAATAATTTTAGGAAGTTTCTTTTCCATCAAATTAAAATTAATTCTTTTGGTTTTTTGGGTTAAAATTTCTTCCCCATATTTATATATTTTTAAAATTGCCATAATAACTCCTAAAATTTAAATGAAACTTCACGCCCGGGCCATAAAATTTCTGCCGTAATTTTATATTTTTCAGGTAATGCAGCCCAAGCCATAACCATATATTCCATTTGCTCATTTGCGCCGTAAGTACCGGAAACACCCATAATAATCTTTTGTGCTTTTGCAGCATATGCCACTTGTGCGGCGGCGGTAAAGAAATCATTACTGTTAACCATTATCGGATGTACAGGGAGGCCGAAACTCTCGGTTTTTAAGATAACTTGTGTGAAAAGTTCTTTGTAATCGACACTAACTCTTTCCCTATCTTTACCGACACTCCAATTATCAAGCGGGCGGACATATAAGACAATAATATTTATTTCGCTGTCCTTTAAATCTTTTAAAACTTTTTCCAAGTGATATAAATTATCTGCATTTTTGACAGTAACTAAAATATTTTCTTTATAAGGCAAATTTTCAAATGCTTTGTTAAGGTCCGGCACTTGGGTTTCATTAAGTTTTTCACGTGGGCCTTCCTCAAACATAATATTTGCCTTTTTGGCATTTAAACGGCCTGATATGTAAAAAATTGTAAACAATATTAACCCAAACGATACGCCGGAAATTGTTGCAATTTTTTTAGTAAGCAAGTTTATGCCTGCTAAGGCGACCACGATAAAACCTACAAACCCCGCACCTACCGGTATATAGAAATGGTCAAATTTGATATTTAAAGGCATCATAAATTCGCGTTTTTGTTCGCGGTTTTTAAAGCGAAGTACCACAATTGATACCATTTCAAATACGAAACTCCAAAGCACACCGAAGGCATACGCTTGACCGATTAGGTAAACATGCCCGCGTGATAAAAATATAACCAAAAGTTGGGTTAAACAAATGGTGTTTATCATATGGTAAGTTGTGCCGTATTTTTTATGAATTTTGCGGAACCAATCTGTTAAAATACCGGATTCCGCTATGCGGTTCATTGTTCCGTTTGCACCGATTATTGAGGTGTTAACCGCACCGCAAAGCATCAAACCGCCGGCAAAAACTACCGCTGCTTGTAAAATAAGCTTCAAAATTGTCGGCCCTTTTAATGACATTGCAAGGCCTGAAATTAAATTATCGCTGTATTTTGCCATATCGGCGGGGTCAATAATCAAAGCGGCTAAGAAAGTTAAACCACCTGTAAAAACTACGGCAAAAACAAAGATTATCATTGAAGTCTTTTTAAGGTTTTGGACTTTCGGGTATTCAAGTTCCCTAAATACTTGCGCTAAAGTTTCAAGACCGCTTAAAGCCAAAACTGAATGCCCTAAAGCAATCAATACACCGATATAACCCACGGTTTTCATAAACGGGATATTCGCCGCCCATCCCATAGCTTCTTGTGTAAGTTGCGGTTTAAGGGGGGGTAAAGTTACCGTTCCGCGTAAAGCCAAAGTAATTGCGGACCACACAAATAAAATGCCGCAAATAATTAAGGAAAGTTTAATAATTTTTGCACTTTTTTCACTGGAATCTTCTATACCTTTAACATTTTGGTACCAAAAGTAAATTACTACCGCTGCCGCAAAACACATTGAGAACATTTCCGGGTTCAAAGCAAAATCTATTTTAAAAGTAGCAAAAGTGGAATTGATTAAACCTATTAAATAATTCCCAGCGCTTAAACCGCTGATCGGGCCTGTTAAAGCCATATCAAATAAAAGGGCAGATGCGGCAAGTTGTGCAGCCTTTTCCCCAAGGCCTGCACTAACAACAGGGAATACACCGCTGCGTGTAAACATCGAGCATGATTCCAAATACATCATCAACAGTAACCCGGAGAAAAACGATACCCCCAAAATATACCACGGAAAGGCCGGCCCAAAGGCATTATAAGCAATACCGCCGGCGTAGAAAGCACTTGAGCCGAAATCGCACAAAACAATTGCGGCCGCTTTCCAAAATGTAATAAAAGTAAGCATGGCAGTAGATATAACTACCACGCTTTTTACTTTAGATTTCGTTTGAGCGTTTGTTGGATTTTCATTCATAATTAAAGGGGTAATTTAGCGGCAATTTCTTCAACGGTTGACAATGAACACAATTCTTCAATAAAAGCCGGGGTAAAAGTTTCCGCAAGTTTAGCAAGCAATTTTAAATGTTCCGGGAAATATTGCTCCCCGCTCGGTGATAAAAATAAAAACATCACTTTTATATTTTTACCGTAATCATCTTGCACGCCTTGTGGTATAACAGCCACTACCGCCCTAAAAGAAGTTAAGCCCTCTAAACGTGCATGGGGTATACTTAAGCCTGATTCAAGTGTAGTACTTATACCCTGTTCACGTTTTATTATGGCTTTAAAAACTTCCTCTTGATCTAAAGCTGTACCGCCACATATATTTGAAACCAAATATTGTACCAGTTCCTGTTTAGTTGTAGGGTTATTTATTAGGAAAACTTGTTTAGAGTTTAATTTTAGGGAATTTATCTCCATATATATTATGGTACAAAATAGACGGGTATTTTTTCAAGGGGGGAGAGGCATATCTTGTAATTTAATCCTGTGCAGGGGCTTTCGTGGTAATTAAGATTTTCTCAAAAATACTTGCCGGGCATAAATTATCGGTTCGGCTTTATTTTATTTTTTTGCATAAAAACCGAAATTTCTTTAAAAATTTATTAGGGTTTAGTCGTAACAATTATTTTGTAGTAGGTCTTAAGGGAAAAATATTATAGGTCTAAATTCTGTAGAAATTGCCCTTTTGGCCCTTTTTTAATGTGTTTAAAAACGCTAAAATTTAAGTATAAGAAGCAACAAAGGCGGTGAACATTATGAAACCAACATTAAAATTTTTATTATCTATTAGCAATACCAAGATGGTCATTTTATCTAATGATGGCAAGAAAGACTGTTATGTCTCCCAAAAGGAAAGCCCTTTAGGTGTACAGCGTAACTTTAATAAGATAGCAGATTGTATAACAGAGTATGAACAATAACTAATAGTGTAATCATATTCTCTCCTCCCCCACGCCGAACCCCTAGGCGTGGGTTTTATTTGTCATAGACTTTATAAAATAATATAATAAAAGCATGGGGTTAGAAAATATTCGTACAAAAATACTCAAATATAAGGTAGGGCGTTTTATTTTAAAGGCCTGCTCCTTTTTGTATTTAATTGCGGTAAAATTTAATCTTTTCCTTTACAAAATAAAAATTAAAAAACAAAAAAGTGTTGATAGTTTTGTCGTGTGTATCGGTAATATTACGGCGGGTGGAACAGGTAAAACACCTACGGTTTTGCTTTGTGCCAGAATATTGGCGGAAATGGGCCTTAGGGTCGCGGTGATTTCACGCGGTTATAAACGTCCTAAAAAAGGTCAGGAAGTTGTAGTGCTTTATGACCAAAAATCTTTAGATTGGCAAAATGCCGGCGATGAACCCTATATGATGAACCTTCTTTTAAAAGATAAGCAAGTGCCGGTTATCGTCAGCAAAAGCCGTTATAAAGCAGCAAAACGTGCCCAAGAAGAATTTAAGAGCCAGGTAATTTTGCTTGATGACGGTTTCCAGCATCATAAACTTAAAAGGGACAGAAACATCGTCTTGCTTGATGCCCAAAATCCTTTTGGCGGTGGGCTTTTGCCATACGGTAATTTGCGTGAACCTTTAACTGCTTTAGAGCGTGCCGATTTATTGTTTTTAACACATAGCAATTTGGTTTCGGAATCAAAACTTGCAAGTATCAAAAAACAAATTAAACATTATAATCCGTCCTTGCCTGTTTTGGAAGCAGTGCATAAACCCAAAAATTATTTTGATTTAATTAAAAACGAAGTCGCCCCTTTGGATAGCGTAAAAGGTTCTGCCGTATGTTTTTGTGCGTTAGGGGACCCTAAATCTTTTGAAACTACCTTAAAAAAATTAGGTGTAAACTTAAAACAAACTTGGCGTTATGCAGACCATAAAAAATATACGCTTGACGATATTAAAAATATTGCTTCTTTGCGTGGTAACTTACCTATTATTACAACTTTTAAAGATTATGTAAAATTGCCGGACGGTTGGCAAGAATATATAAAAGATAATTTCTATATGCTTGAAATTGAAATGTCTTTAACAAGTGATGGCCTTGAAACTTTAAGAGACGTTATTGAACCGTAAATTTTCTTTATTTTAACCCAAGTCAATTAAGGGCCATTTCTTTTGGTAAAGTTCTATCAATCGGCGTTTTAATGCGGCGTGTTCCGGTAAAGTTAAAAAGAAATCTTTATTTACCAAATAATCGCGGTCTTCCACCGCCCATTTTAAAACATCTTTATCGCGGATAATATCACCTGCTTTAAACTCTAGTTCACCGCTTTGGCGTGTACCGAGTATTTCGCCCGGGCCGCGTATTTCAAGGTCCTTTTCGCCGATTTTAAAACCGTCGCAGGTTTGGCAAATAATATTTATTCTTTCCTTTGAAACCGTGCTTAAATTTTTTGTTACAAGGTAACAAGTTGAAGCTTTATCCCCACGGCCGATTCTTCCGCGAAGTTGGTGTAAACTCGCAAGCCCAAAGCGCTCCGCATTTTCAATAATCATAACAGTTGCGTTTTTAACATCAATACCCACTTCTATGACGGGCGTGGCAAACAAAATATCAATTTTTTTGGCTAAAAAATCTTCCATTATTTTTTGTTTTTCTTTGGGTTTCATTGCACCGTGTATAAGGCCTAGTTTAAAATCAGGAAATTTAGTTTTTGCTGTTTCAAATTCCGCGGTAACGGCTTTCAGTTCCAGTTTATCGCTCTCATCGATTAAAGGGTAGACTATGTAAACTTGCTCTCCGCGCAATACGGCCTCTTTCGCTTTTAAAAATGCCTCTGCTTCGGAAGTATGGAAAGTTTTAATTTCCTGCCTGCCTTTTGGGAGTTCGGAAATTGTGGAAACATCCAAGTCCCCGTAAAAAGCAAGCGCAAATGTTCTGGGAATAGGTGTTGCCGTCATGGATAGCATATCAACATGTGCCGATTTTTGCCTGAGTTTCGCGCGTTGTTTTACACCGAAACGGTGTTGTTCGTCAACAATTACAAGCGTTAAATCTTTAAATTTAACTTTATCTTCAATCAAAGCATGTGTGCCGATTAAAATTTGAATTTCGCCTTTTGCAAGTTTATCAAGCAAAGTTTGGCGTTCTTTCGCTGTAGTTTTTGATGTAAGCAAAGCGGTATTTACGCCAAGCGGTTTTAAATATTTGTTTAGTGTAATAAAGTGTTGTGTTGCTAAAATTTCCGTCGGTGCCATAAATGCACCTTGTTTGCCGCTTTCAACAGCAAGCAGTAAAGCGGAAATTGCAACAACCGTTTTACCGGAGCCGACATCCCCTTGCACCAGCCTAGTCATCGGAGTGGGGGACATCATATCTTTAAAAATTTCATTTATAACTTTAACTTGTGAGGGGGTAAAACTAAAACCCAAATTATTTTTAAAAGGTGTTAAATATTTTTTTGTTAAGGTATATTTATAAGGTTTTTGGGAAATAAATTTTTGCCGCGCTTTTAAGTTAAAGGCAAGTGTCATGAGTAAAAATTCCTCGTAAATCAAGCGGCGGCGCGCATTTTCAAGTTCCGCGACCGATACAGGGAAATGTATTGCCTTAATTGCCTGTCTTGCCTGCAAAAGCCCACGCTTTTTAAGCAAATCAAGCGGTAAAACTTCTTCTTCGTCCGGCAAATAATTTTGCAAAGCATTGGCCTGGCAAGTGCGCAAAAATTTTTGTGTTAAACCTTTAGTTAAGGAATATAAAGGAATAAGTGCATCAACATTATATTTTAAGTCAGCACCGTCAAGGGGGTAATATTCTTCTACCACAATTTTACGGTCCGTAAAAGAATTTTTATTTTCACGTTTGCCGACTATCCAAAACCATGTTCCTGTTTTAAAAATATGGCGTAAAGGTGCAAGACTGTCAAATTTAAAAGTGCGTTTTTTAAACCAAACGGCTTCGTAAATTTGTTTATCTTCGCCCTCAAGCATAACTTTAAAAATATCTAAGGAACGTGCTTTAATTGTTTGTGCGCTTAAAACTTTAAAAGGTGCGCAAATATCTTCAATATGTTTAAAAGAACCTATCGGTGCGTTTTTGCGCCTGTCACTGTAAGTGCGTGGGTAATAGTGAAGCAAATCGGAAGTAGTTTCAATATCCAAGGCGGCAAATAATTTTGCCTTTGCTTCCCCTACGCCTTTTAAGTTCTTTATATTTGCCATTTAGTGTAAGCCTATTTTACATTTGTGGTTTTTTTCAAATTCTTCAAGTTTTTGTTTTTGTTCTTGTGTGTATTCCGAAGTGCGTTTCATTAAATTATCAAAATTGATATTTTCCGCTTCAAACATAGGGCCGTCAACGCAAGCGAATTTTGTCTCGCCGTTAACTTCCACGCGGCAACATCCGCACATGCCCGTACCGTCAAGCATAATGGGGTTTAAACTTGCATAAGGTTTTATGCCCAGTTGCACCATAAGGCGCGCGGTAAATTTCATCATGGGTATAGGGCCGATAATAAAACCGGCATCTATTTTAACGCCTTTTTCATGTAAAGTTTTTAGGGCATCCGTAACCATACCTTTCTGGCCTTTACTGCCGTCATCTGTTGCAATAACAAAAGTGTCGGAAATTTCTTGCATTTCTTTTTCTAAAATTAACAAATTTGCAGTTCTTGCACCGAGTATTGAAACAATTTTATTGCCTGCTTCTTTTAAAGTTTTTGCAATAGGTAAAATTTCCGCAATACCCACACCGCCGCCGACAACGGCTATAGTACCGTAATTTTTAACTTCTATTGCTTGACCTAAAGGGCCTGCAACACTGTCAAAACACTCACCTGTTTTTAAGGTATTAAACAAAACCGTGCTTTTGCCGATTGCCTGAATAATTACAGTTATTGTTCCCTTTTCTTTATTCCAATCAACAAGGGTTACCGGCACACGTTCGCCGGCTTGTGTATAACGTAAAATTACAAATTGCCCTGCTTTTGCTGATTTTGCGATTAAAGGAGCATAAATTTCAAATAAAGAAATTGTATCTGATAAATTAATTTTGTTTAAAATTTGATATTTCTGCATTTTATTTTACTCCTTTAGCTTCAAGGTATTTATTGATTTCGGTGGCAGCTGTTATACCGTCTTTCATAGCAAGCAAAACGGTTGCACCGCCGCGTTTAATATCACCGCCGGCAAAAACGCCTTCCATAGTGCTTTTTTGATTATCATCCAAAACCAAAGTACCCTTTTCCGTCGTTTTAAGTTGAGGTGTGGATTTCGGAATTATTGGGTTCGGTTTTTGGCCGATAGCAATAATAATACTGTCAGCCGGTATGGTAAATTCCGAACCTTCAATTTCAATGGGGCGCCTTCTGCCTTTTTCGTCCGGTTCGCCAAGTTTTGCGCGCGTGCATTTTAAGGCATAAGCATGGCCGTTTTCGTCGATTAAAACTTCTTTTTGAATAGTTAGGAAACTAAATTTTATGCTTTCTTCCATGGCATTTTCAACTTCTTCTTTACGGGCAGGCATTTCCGCTTGGCTACGGCGGTAAATTACGGTTACTTCGCCTTGGCCCAAGCGGCGTGCGCAGCGTGCTGCGTCCATGGCGGAGTTTCCGCCACCGAGTACTAAAACTTTTTTGCCGATTTTAATCGGAGTATCGGATTTCGGGTCATAAGCCTTCATTAAATTTACGCGTGTTAAAAACTCATTTGCACTGTAAACACCGACAGCATTTTCCCCGGGGATACCTGCCATCATCGGAAGGCCGGCCCCGCTACCGAGATAAACCGCATCAAAATCTTTTAAGAGTTCTTCAATACTGATTGATGGGCCTATTAAAACATTTTCTTCAAAATCAACACCCATTTTTTTAAGGTTTTTTATTTCGGCTTCAATAACTTCACGCGGTAAACGGAAGGCAGGTATGCCGTAACTCAAAACACCGCCCAACTTGTGCAATGCCTCAAAAACGGTAACTTTGTGGCCTTTACGCCTAAGTTCCGCCGCACAAGCAAGCGATGACGGCCCGGAGCCGACGCAAGCCACTTTGAAACCGCTTTCTTTTTGCGGTATAGGCGGAACGGTCAGGTTTTGTTTTCTTGCACTGTCTGCGGTATATCTTTCAAGCAAACCGATAGATACCGGCCCGAATTTTTCTTTTAAAGTACAAGCGCCTTGGCAATATTTTTCCTGTGGGCAAACGCGGCCGCAAATGGCAGGGAGTAAACTTGTTTCCATAATCTTGGAAATAGCACCTTTAACATCATCTTTAAGTAAATATTGTATAAAGGCCGGTATTTGTACATTTACCGGGCAAGCCATTTGGCAAGGTTTGTTCTTGCAGTTCAAACAACGGTTTGCCTCTTGTAAAGCTTGTTCTTT
>JBGVBB010000051.1:0-17480 GCA_045225155.1 Elusimicrobiaceae bacterium | reverse complement strand
GTTTGGTCTTCTTCCGGAATACCGCGAAGATAATTTATAAAAGAGTGGAAACTATCTAAAACACTCATAGAAGCCCCAAAACCTACACCGACACTGCCAATACGGCCGATTGTACTTGTTTGTTGTAAGAATGCAGGGGTACTGAATAAAGGGCCAAAATCCCAAGCAAAACCGGATATCGCACTAAATTCTGTAACCGTTGTTGCGGCGGGAAGTGCTGCCATAGCAATTTCTTGAAGTATCAAAAATGCGGCAAAATCAGTTAAAATAAGGCCGGCTTGTCCGCATTTTGAAGCGAAATTATTACTCCTATAAAAAGGGTTTGTCTTCATTTCTGTGTAGGTTTTGTTAAATAAAGTATTTAATTTTTCGCTTATCTGTTCCGGGGTTAAATCAGCATAGGGGGAATTTTTCCAATTTTGTCCGTAACGTATTTCGTCATAGGCTTTATACTTTTCTATTAAAGCAAATTTTAGTTTGGGATTGTCGGTAAAAATTGAAGTTGCCCACCATTCGTCATAATTTTTGGGTTTGGCAGGTTTTGCATCAGCAGTAAACCCGATTTTCTCTGCAAATATTTTGGCAGACATATCTGACAACCTTTGGTTTATTTCATCAATTTCTTCTTGTGATAAAGGGGTACATTGATCAGTTTGGGGGACCAAGTCCGCAACCATTGAACGTTGTCTTCCGTCCTGTGCCCATATAACGGTAGATACAAACAATAAAATTATTAAAAGTTTTATCTTCTTCATAATATAATTTTATAGGGGTTAATAATACTTTTCAAGGGTAAAAAGGCCTATAATGGTATAGGTCCTTTGATCCCGCCATTTGACAAGTAATGTATATCATTATATAATTATATATATGGAAGATAATAATAAAAACAAGCAGAAGTTTACCGTCAATCCGCTCAAATTATGGCGTGATACTAAAGATGTCGCCTTGATGTTTTTTAATGTTTGTCGAGGTAAATATCCTCTGCCTAAGAGAAGTCTCGTTTGGCTTATAATATTTTTAATTTACGCGGTAATTCCGTTTGATATGATACCTGATCCGTTGATAGCTATGTTCGGTTTGGGCGCCGCAGATGATTTGTTGTTTTTGGTTTTTGTTTTAAACAAAATGTCACCTGATCTTGAAAAATTCAGATTTTTTAAAAATGCAAAATTTAAAGACGAAAATCCTATTGAAGCAGAAGTAATAAGTGAAAATAATGATGAGAAAATTGATTAAAATAATAAAAGTTATTTTTTTCCTCTCACTTGGATTGATAATTCTGGGCGGGGGGGCATTATATTTCTTTTTTCCGTCCCAAAAAATTAAAACAGCTGCAGAAAATTATATAAAAGAAAATTATAACCGTGAGATGTATTTTGAAAATGTTTCCATGGCTTTGATAGGCGTAAATATAGATAAATTTAAAATATCTGAAGTAGGAACATTTGAAAAGAACGGT
This sequence comes from Elusimicrobiaceae bacterium, assembly GCA_045225155.1. Lineage (GTDB taxonomy): Bacteria > Elusimicrobiota > Elusimicrobia > Elusimicrobiales > Elusimicrobiaceae > Proelusimicrobium. The sequence continues at coordinate 16,018 of JBGVBB010000051.1, read as the reverse complement.
ACTTTCGTTGAAGCGGCAGAGGCAACATTAAAGGTTGAAATTTTACCCTTATTAACGGGTAAAGTTCGTGTTAAAAAATTGCTCTTAAGCGGCGTAAAAATAAATGTTATAAAGGGTAGCGACGGTAAATTCAATTTTGATAATTTTATCCCGGTTGAAACAGAAACTGCCGAAACAACAACACAAAAAGAGTCTTCTTCAAAAATTTCAATATTTGCAGAAGATATAGATCTTAAAAATTCCTATTTTCATTACGAAGATAAACAAACTAAAACAAAATTTGATATAGATAATTTAAACCTAGGTATACGAAATTTTTCTTTAAACGATTTCTTCACCTTTAATTTAAATCTTCAAACTTCTTTAAATATGGAAGATGTCAAACTTACGCCTGTTATTATCGGCTTAGAGGGTAGAGCGGATTTGGCAGATTTAAATATGGCTGAGGCTTATGTAGATATAAATCCTTTAACTTTAGCGTACAAAGAAGCCAAGATGGTTTTTAAAGGACAGATGAAAAATTTTACAAAACCATTACTTAATTTAGAAGGTAAAATTGAAGGTATTAATGATAAAGTAATTACTTCTATAACGCCGTTGGATTTGCCCTCTTTTGCAGTACCCCCGGCAGAATTGGCCGTTAAAGCAAATATTGATTTAGATAACAGTAAAGCAAATATCGCCAAAGCAGATATTTTACTTGGAAATTCTTATATAAAAAATGAAGCTAACGTTGATTTTTCCTCAGAAGATTTGGTTTATGATGCAAAAACGGATTTTTATTTATCTTTAACCGATATATACAAAAGTGCAAAAGAAATGCTTAAAGAAATTGCCCCGGAAGGTATTATCAGCGGTAATATAAAAACCGTTTCGGCAAAACCCGATCCTAAGATTAAAGGTAAAATTTCTTTAAAAGGTTTAGGGGCCATAATAGCCGGTAAGCAACTTAAAAATTTTAACGGTGAAGTTACCGTTAACTCAATAAAAGATATAAAAACAAACCGTATGAACGGCAGTTATAATAATTCAAAATTTGTGACGTCTCTTGCATACAGTCAACCTAAAAAACCTGTCAATATTGACTTTATGCTTGATTTAGATAAGTTTACTTTAGATGATATAAATTTTGATGAACTTTTAAATTCTTCGGAAGAAGAACCCGCACAAAAAGAAACTAAACAAACAGAAAAAACAAAAGAAAATCAAAGTTCCGATTTCGGCACATATAACATTAAAGTTGATGTTAAAGTTAAAGAAGTAGCAAATAATGTTTTAACGGCAAATAATTTATCTTTGCAAGCCGATCTTAAAAATTTTGAAAACGATTTAAGCAAATTACAAGGAAATTTAAGTTTTACTTCGGAGAATGGCGAAATAAGAGATATCAATAAATTAATGAATTCTTCAAAGATTATGAAGGCAACCTTCTCTGTGGTAAAAGTGGTACAACAAGTGTTTTCCGTAGCTAAACTTGAAAATTTAAGCCTTGGAAATAAAGATACAATAACTTATAGCCAAATAGAAGGCGTTTATACGATAAAAGATGGTTTGATAAATTTAGATAAATCAACCATTATAAGCAATTTACTTACAGTTAAAGCAAGTGGAACAATAGATTTAGTTTCAGAAAAACTAAACATGAAAGTTAACACTCACTTCGGGAAAGTTACGGAAGGATCAGGTTTTAAACCGGTAGTACTTAAAATTAAGGGTACTATGAATGATCCTAAATATTCCGTTGATGTTCTTTCCACAGTAACATCTATAGGCAATATGCCTGTAAATATATTGAAAGGCGGTGTTAAAGCGTCCACAAATACGGCTTCAGGTGTGTCAAATGGTTTTAAAAATGTAGCATCAACTATAGGAAAGTTATTTTAATTGAGGAGAAAAATCATGCCAAATACAACATTTGAAATTTTGAAGGTTATAGGCGTTTTGCCTATAGATGAAGGATCGGAAATAAGGATTTCCGTTGATTCCTTTAAAGGTCACAAATATATTTCAGTAAGAAAATATTTGAAATCGGAAACTTATACCGGCCCGACAAAAGCAGGGATTACTCTTTCACCCGAAATGATAGATAAAGTTTCCCAAACAATAGCTGCTTTGCCGGAAGATATTAATAAAATAGAAGATAAAGAATTGGGGCGCTTTGCAAAAAGAAAAGGCCTAAACATCGTTTTGAGAATAAGTTCTTATATGAATTCCAAAGGGCTTGATTTAAGACAATATCAAGAAGATAGCGCTTATACCGGTTGGACCAAAAAGGGTATACGCCTTCCTTTGGAAAAATTAAAAGAAATAAAAGAATTATTTGCAAAAACAGCAGCATATTTTGCTGAGAATAAATAACTTTAAACATAATAATGGGGTTGTTAAGATATGGAAAATAATCAAAATGAGAGTTCTACACCGAAAAGTTTACCCGCTAAACCGGAATTGAACTTGGTTGGTCAGGAAATATCCGGCTGTGTAATTTTGGAAAAAATAAGCCAAGGCGGTATGGGTACGGTTTTTAAAGCTAAACATAAAGCTTTAAATCGTATAGTTTGTGTTAAAATTTTGAGCCCAAACTTAGCTAAAGATAAAAAAGCCGTAGGTTTATTTCTTACGGAAGCAAGAGCTGTTGCGGAATTAGATCACCCGAATATCGTTCAGGTTTATAACGTAGGTAAAGAAAACGGATTGTATTTTATCGTTATGTCCTTTATCGATGGGGAACCTCTTTCTCATATCGTTAGGAAAAGACCCAATTTGCCTATAGGTTTTATCGTGGACACTTTTATGGGTGTTTTAAAAGGTTTACAGGCAGCCCATCAAAAAGGTATAGTGCACAGAGATATTAAACCTTCAAATATTTTGATAACAAAAGATTTAAAACCTAAGATTGTGGACTTCGGTATTGCTAAAAAAGTAGATCAGGAAAAAGGCTTTACCAAAACTACCGAACTTGCAGGGACGGCTTATTTCTTGTCCCCTGAACAAGCGGCAGGTAAAGAAATTGATGTTAGGGCAGATTTATATTCTTTAGGTGCCAGCATGTTTTATGTTTTGACCGGCAAATATCCGTTCACCGGTAAAAATTCTATGGAAGTTATACAAAAACATATTAACACCCCTGTACCGGATATGGCCCAATATCGTAAAAATATTCCGGGGTGGATCGTGCAGGCAATACAAAAATTAATGGAAAAAAATCCAAATGATCGTTTCCAAAGTGCCGCAGATGCCTTGGCATTTTTCCAAAAAGGTCGTGCCGACGAACTTATGAGCACTGCAAAAGATATCAATATTGATGATGAAGTCGGTTTCTCTTTGGGTAAAGCGGATGTTAAAGAGTCACCAAGGCATAATGCCAATGCTTCGCAAGGCCATTTACCTTCTTTAAATGAAATAGGTAAAGAAGTTAAGCCCGCAGAAGAACAAGTGCAAAAAGCTAAAAGTAATGTTCAAATGATGTCGCTGGAATCTGTTACAGGCAAAGGTAACACAAAAACAGAACATTATATTAAAGAAAGGAAAAACGAATTAAAAAAGATGTCTTCCATTACAAACAGTTCTATTGATCCTTCTGTGGCATTTGCTTTGAAGAAGACAAAATTCTTATTACGTGCATTTTTTAACACGATAATTGCAACTGTCATATTGATAACAGGCGTGATATGTTTCTTAAAATTAGGAACTTTATGCGCTAATTCAATAGATAAAGCCAGCGGTTTTTTTGCATACTTCATTGACCCTTGGCAGTCTTCACATATAGTTTCCGGTCAATGGACATGGGGCATTATTTGTGCGATTTATGTTGTAGGAATGTTATTGCTTAGTAGGGCAGAATTATTAAAAGGTATTTGGTTGTATGCTTTATTACTGGCATTGGTATCCTATCTGTTCGGTATAACAGGTTTGGCTTCTTTGGGGACTTCTATCAGTTCTTTTACCTCATATACTTATTTGCCTGTATTTACGATGTTATTTGTGTTCATGGCAATAATGTTAGATGATTGTGATATTTTGCCATTTTATTTCCGAATTTTTACCGTTATGCTTTTCGGCTTTTCTCTCATGACATTGTATGTCTTCTTTACTCCTACGGAATTTGCATCAGGGGAAATGATTACTTCTTTGCTTTATTCCATGGTGTTTACTATGATTGCTCTTGCGGTAATGCCTTTTATGAGGGATAGTTTTATAATCAGAATGGCCACAATGGTGATATTCGTTTTTGCGGCTTTCTCTATTTGGCTTTATCAAGGAACAGGCAACGCTTATTCTTTATTGAATAAAATGCCTACCCAGACTTTAACCGAATATGAAATGGATAAAAATGGTTTATCGGAAAAAGGTATAAAAGTATTGGAAAGCCCACGTTCGATAGGTTATCAAGCATTACAATCTTATAATGATTTGAATGATTTGGAACCTTCTGAAAGAAGAAAGATTTTTATGGAACGTATAAAGAAAAATTATACTGAAGATAATAAAGAAAAGTTAGAATCTCTTGTCTGGAATTTTGCTTTAACGGAACCGTTTGTAAAATTTAAGTATTATTACAAATCTCAAAACATATTCTTTTTCATTTTGATAATGGGCGTCATGTACGGTATATTTATGTTTGTGATTAAGATGTTAATACATAGGGAAGAACAATGGAATTTGATATAGAACTAGCCTCTTATACCGATATCGGCAAGATAAGAGAAAAAAATGAGGATTCAATCTTGATTTCTCCGGACCTTTGTTTAGGGGCCGTAGCCGACGGTATGGGGGGGCATAATGCCGGTGAAATTGCAAGTAATTTGGCTGTCAGTATCTTGGAACAAACTTTAACAGACTTGAGAGATAAAAAAATAGTATTACCTAAGGATTATGAGACATCTTACTCCCCGGTCGGTCGTAAACTTTTGTATGCATCTTCTTTAGCTAACTATCGTGTATATACTTTGGCTACCGAAAATATTAGAAGAAGCGGCATGGGTACTACTTTAAGTGCTATATATATAGAAGATGAAAATAATGCCGCAATCGTGCATATCGGTGACAGTAGAGTGTATTTATATCGTAACGGTTTATTTTCTCAAGTAACAACTGATCATTCTTATGTTCAACAACAAGTTGCTTTAGGAAATATGACTAAGGAAGAAGCAGAAAAATCACGCATACAAAACATATTAATGAAAGCACTTGGCCTTAAGCAGAATATTAAATGCGATATAATAAATATCAAACCCAGAGTCGGAGATATTTATATCTTGTGTTCTGACGGGGTAAACAAAGGTATAAGTGATGCGGAAATTGTAGATTTTCTAAAAATGAACTTAAAACCTACGGAACTATGCAAAAAGATAGTTCAAACATCTGCCAGAAAAGACGGAAAAGATAATACTTCTTGTGTTATAGTTCATGTTTGCCAAAAGCATGAAAAGTCATTTCTTGACCGTATTAAAAATCTATTTAAATAATATCAAAATAAATATTAAATCCCCTTGTTTGAGTCGTAAAAATAATTAGCACTCAAGCAGGGGGATTGACAATTATCAAAAATAATGCTTTAATTAGCAGTGTAAGGTTTTGGTTGCCAAAAATAAAGCAACCAAGAACCAAAAAATTAAAAACATATTAATAGGAGGCAGTATGGCAGTTAAACTTAAACCTTTAGGTGACAGAGTTCTTGTAAAACCGGCCGAACCTAAAGAAGTTGTTAAAGGCGGGATTATCATCCCTGACAGTGCAAAAGAAAAACCTATGCAGGGGGAAGTTATTGCAGTAGGTAAAGGCGCTTTAAATAAAACAGGTGAACGTTTACCTATGGATATAAAAGTCGGTGATATCGTTCTTTACGGTAAATATTCCGGCAGTGAAATTAAAATTGATGATGAAAAATATATTATCATGCATCAAGATGATATTTACGGTATTTTAGGTTAGGAGATTAATATATGCCAAAACAAATTGTATTTTCTGAAACAGCCCGTGCAAAAATGAAAGCGGGTATTACAAAAGTAGCCGATGCGGTAAAAGTTACCCTCGGCCCTCGCGGAAGAAGCGTAGTTCTTGAAAAAAAGTTTGGTTCACCTCTCATTATTGACGACGGCGTAACCATTGCAAAAGATATTGAACTTGAAGATAAATTTGAAAATATGGGTGCACAACTCATCCGCGAAGTTGCCTCAAAAACCAATGATATTGCCGGTGACGGTACAACAACCGCAACTGTGTTGGCAAATTCTTTATTAACCGAAGGTATCAAAAACATTACTTCCGGTGCAAATCCTACTTTAGTTAAAAGAGGTATGGAAAAGGCCGTAGAAGCAGTTAAAGAGCAACTCAAAAAAATGCAAAAACCTGTTAAAACAAAACAGGAAAAGGCACAAATTGCAACAATTTCCGCTAACGATAAAGTTATCGGCGATTTAATTGCAGAAGCTATGGAAAAAGTCGGTTACGAAGGTGTTATTACCGTTGAAGAAGGTAAAACCGCAAATACCACTTTGGAAGTCGTTGAAGGTATGCAATTTGACCGCGGTTATATTTCACCTTATTTCGTAACAGATTCAGAACGTATGGAATGCGTTTTGGAAGATTGTGCCGTAATTATTACCGATAAAAAGATTTCTTCTATGAACGAACTTTTACCGATTTTGGAAAAAATCGTACAAGGCGGGCGCCAATTCTTGATTATTGCCGAAGATGTTGACGGTGAGGCATTAGCAACTTTAGTAGTAAACCGCTTGCGCGGTACCTTAAAAGGTTGCGCAGTTAAAGCCCCCGGCTTTGGTGATAGGCGCAAAGAAATGCTTGCCGATATTGCCGTTCTGACAGGTGGGGAAGTAATCAGCGAAGAACGCGGTTTAAAACTTGAAAATGCAACTTTAGAAATGCTCGGTAAAGCAAAACGCGTTATTATTGATAAAGAAAGCACAACCATCGTTCACGGTGGCGGTAGCAAAAAGGCAGTAGAAGAACGTGCCGCACAAATCAGAAAACAAATTGAACTTTCAACTTCTGATTATGAAAAAGAAAAACTTCAAGAACGTTTGGCAAAACTCTCCGGCGGTGTTGCGGTAATTAATGTAGGTGCAGCAACGGAAACCGAACTTAAAGCCAAAAAAGCAAAAGTCGAAGATGCCAAAAATGCTACAAAAGCAGGTGTTGAAGAAGGCTTAGTTCCCGGCGGCGGTGTTGCATTAGTCCGCTGTGAAAAGGCCCTTGAAGGTTTAAAAGGCGAAAGCGAAGATGAACAAACAGGTATCAATATCGTTAAAAAAGCCTTAACCGCACCTTTACGCCAAATTGCCGAAAACTCCGGTTTAGACGGCAGCGTAGTTGTGGAACGTGTCCGCAACTTAAAAGGTAATGAAGGTTTTAATGCCGATACCGATACTTATGAAGACTTGTTAAAAGCAGGTGTTGTTGACCCGGCAAAAGTGGTAAGAACCGCTTTGGAAAATGCCGCCTCAATTGCATCAACTGTACTTTTAACCGAGGCTTTAATTGCAGATAAACCTGAAAAGAAGGATGCCCCTGCAATGCCCCCGATGGGCGGCATGGGCGGAATGGGAATGATGTAATTCCTTAATTTCTGCTATTAATTTAAGCCCCTGCTTTTACGGCAGGGGCTTTTTTATAGGTCTTTTGGTCCCAATGAATAGGTCTAAATACCCTTGTAATTAACTCTAATAAGTTTTACAATTTAATTATACGTGAAAGGAGATTGTATGAAAAGATTATTTACATTTGTTTTACTTTCTTTATTTGTTACGCCCGGGGTAATTGCCCAATCACAGCTTCCGGGTCCGGAAGTATTGTTTAAAGAATATTTGCAGAGGTATTCAAAAGTTATTTCCAAATCAGAATTAGGAAAAGGTGTACTTGTTTTATCTAAAACAACAAATGGAAAATATACGACAAAAGAACAGAATGAGATGGAAATGTCTGAAGTTGAAGAAGCAGCGTTTTATGGTAACGAACCTATTTTATCACCTGCGGAAACCAGAGTAACAGATACTTATAACGAAGCAGTCATTTCCATACCTAAAGGGTATAGGATTAACAAATATATCGTAATAGAATCCCCTTACGCTAATCTCTATTTTCCTTTTTTATCTGCCAGAAGCATTTTACTTACCAATAAGGGTGAAGATATATCTTTCCAATTAGATTATGATTTGGAATTGGCAGATGCAAAAGATATAGAAGAAGTACCTACGGAATATATCGATCAAGCATTAAAGATGACGATAAGATATTCACCTAAATATTTTACTCTTAAACGTGATTATTCGCAAAACCCGGCAAGGCAAGTAAAAGTAAAATACGAAGGTAAAGATATCACTTTGAACGTTGAAGTTTATCCTTTTTTGATAATAACGACACCTGATGGTAAAGATATGGTCTATGTTTTGGAACCTAATTGGCAAAATTTATATAACGATTTTAAATTTGTTCGTGAGGGACATAAACCTGTACAATATAGAAAAATCAAATAAAATTTTTAATAAAAAAATTTTATGCCCTTGAAATTTTGAGGAATAACTTTTATAATAGAAGTATAGATTAAAACGAAAGGAGATTATATGAAAAAATTATTTACATTTATTTTTATGCTTTCCGCCATGTGCACATTAGTATATGCGGAAGACTTTGTTTTTGACAAAGAAGCTGTCAAACAAGAAATAGATAAGGCTATTAAAACCGAAGTTGCTGATAATACTCAACTTAAAAGTTCTGATGATAATAGTTTACCAGGCTTGGTTAATGTAATATTTTTCCATCAAGAAGTTTTTAATGCACCTAGCAAATATTCGGAAGGCAATAAACTTGTTGAAAATAGAAATAAAGAATGTATCGCCATAGTTATTGATGATGCTTGGGCTGTTGCTTCTAAGAAATGCCTTCTTTCCAAAGGTGAAAAAATGGAACCGATCCCCGGAACTGTAGAAAGATCAAATGCTTCTAACTTTAGGGTTATCTTTTCCGGTAAAACATACAATGCCGATAGTTATGCGGTAGGTAATGTCTTCCTTTTAAGAGTTGTTAATAAAGACGGAAAACCTATTTTTGCATCTGCTCCTAAAGCTAATTTGGCATTTGCTAAGTCCGCAGACATATCGGAGTTTATAAATTATTTTAAAGATGGAATCTTTGAAGTTAATAGAACCAATAAACATAAAGCTGGACATGATGACGGACAACACAATGCTTTTGAAGATGATTTCCACTCGTATTATGGTGTAGACAGAACAACTTATGAAAAAGAGATAGAAGAAATATATAAGGATAATAAAACCAATAATATGCTTGCACAAGTAAGTTCAACTTTGTTTTACCCCAAATTGCTTAGAGCAGGGGACCCGTTATTCTATGTTGAAAACGGTCAAAAGTATTTATTAGGTTTTGCTAATGCAACAAATTTATGGGATAATTTTGATGGCACCCGCACTGATAAAGTAATTTTACTTACTTATCCTGATACAAGGCTTATTTGGGAAAAAGTTAATTCCATAGATCCTAAAGCAGCAAAGCGCATTCATGATAATATTTTAGTTAAATAAATAAAAGTTAAATAAATAAAAACCCCTCAAGATAAAGTGAAAACACAAATTTTGAGGGGTTTTTTATTTGGGACTTTCGGGCAAAAAATACTAGGTCTTAATTCTCTTGTAAACTATTGTCATAACTTATAAAATATACATGTGAGAGGTAATTTTATGAAAAAATTATTTTTAGTTTTGTTTTTTATTACGTCTTTTTGCCCGTTTTTATTTGCAGAATTTAAATATACTTTACCTGATGAAGGTATCTTAAAAGAAATTAAAAATTCTATAAACCAATCTGTTCAAGAAGATTCAAATTTAATATTTCATACAGATCCTTCTTTAAATGCAAATTTTAACTCGGTATTTCATTTTACCTTTACACGCAATTCTTTAATAGAATCAAATAATAAACGGGAAACCGTTACAAATACAGGCGGTTGTGTTGCGGTTGCTTTAAGTAAAACTTGGTTGCTTGCTTCGGGCCATTGTTTTTGGGATGAAACTATAAAAGACAAAGGGGTAATCGAAATTAATAATATAGACAAAATTCTTGATGTGGAATATACGGACTTTAGTGTAACTGTTAAAAATAAGCATATCAAAGCAATAGTACATAAATTATCTAATTTATATTTGTTGCAATTAGTTGAAGGGGGGCAAATTGAAGATAACACCCCGTTTCCTTATTTGCTTATTTCAAGCGATAAAGATGAATCAAAATTATTAAATTCTTTTGCCGACGGTCGTATTTTAATAAACAGAACTGTTTCAAATGAAGATGTCGCCGGGATGTGGAATAAAGATTTGTTTAGAAATAATTTTGATCCCTATTTCGCACACAGGAATCTAATGGCACGCCATATAAAACACATTTCATATAATAGCCGTGAAAATTCTAGAACGGCAATAATCAGCGGCATTATTCAGCACAGGGCCGGGGATCCTATGTTTTACATTGAGAACAGTAAAGAATATGTTGCAGGTTTCGGGGATGCCTTTAATATTCCGGATAACTCTTTCCAAAATGATATACGCCGTACACATAAAGTTACATTATTCTCTTTAAGTGACGGTAATGAAATCCTAAAAGTGATAAATACCTTTGACAGACCTACGGGTAAAATAATCGCAAAAAATATTCTATTCAAGTAAACGGTTAAAACATACTTTGAAACTAACCTTAAAAAATTGTAAAATATAAGGGAAGAAGTTATTTTACGGAGGAAGTAATAGTATGTCTATAAAAGTTGGTATTAACGGCTTTGGCCGCATCGGCAGATTTGTTTTCAGAGCTGCCCAAAACAGAAATGATATTGAAATTGTCGGTATTAACGATTTGTGCCCCGTTGATTATTTGGCTTATATGCTCAAATATGACACAATGCACGGTAAATTTGAAGGTACCGTTGAAGCTGATGTCGCAAACAGCACTTTAATCGTAAACGGTAAAAAAATCCGCGTAACAGCAGTAAAAGATCCTGCAGAACTTGCTTGGGATAAAGTCGGTGCGGAATATGTTGTTGAATCCACCGGTTTATTCTTAACAAAAGAAAAAGCAGAAGCACACATTAAAGCAGGTGCAAAATATGTTGTAATGTCAGCACCTTCTAAAGATGATACCCCGATGTTCGTAGTCGGCGTTAACGAAAAAACCTATGTAAAAGGTACACAATTTGTTTCAAATGCTTCCTGCACAACAAACTGCTTGGCACCTATCGCCAAAGTTTTAAATGATAAATGGGGCATTACCGATGGTTTAATGACAACAGTTCACAGCACCACCGCAACCCAAAAAACCGTTGACGGTCCTTCTATGAAAGACTGGCGCGGCGGCCGTGCAGCAAGCGGGAATATTATTCCTTCTTCCACAGGTGCAGCAAAAGCAGTCGGTAAAGTTATTCCTACACTTAACGGTAAATTAACCGGTATGTCAATGCGCGTTCCTACTTTGGACGTTTCAGTAGTTGACTTAACAGTTAACCTCGCAAAACCTGCAAAATATGCTGAAATTTGTGCCGCTATGAAGGAAGCCAGCGAAGGCGAACTCAAAGGCATTTTAGGTTATACCGAAGATGCAGTAGTTTCTTCAGATTTCCTCGGCGATACACGCACATCAATCTTTGATGCAAAAGCCGGTATTGCTTTAACCGATACTTTCGTTAAAGTTGTTTCTTGGTACGATAACGAAATCGGTTATTCCAATAAAGTTCTTGATTTGATTGCCCACATGGCATCAGTCAACAAATAACTTTAGTTATAAAAAAGGCGCTCACTACGGGCGCCTTTTTTTATAGGAGATTTTATGAACTTAAATGATATTGTTAAAATTCAAGATGTAGATTTAAAAGGTAAAACCGTTTTAATGAGGGTTGATTATAACGTCCCTTTAAAAGACGGTAAAGTTGATAACCCAAAACGCATTACCGCAACGGAAAAAACCGTAAAATATCTTTTAGGGCAAGGTTGCAAACTTGTTTTAATCGCACACCTTGGCCGCCCGAAAGGCAAAGTAGCACCGGAATTTTCTTTAGCACCTGTTGCACCGGAAGTTGAAAAAATTATGGGTACAAAAGTGCATTTCGGTAAAGATTGCATCGGCGCGGAAGCCGCGGCCGCAGTTGCCGCCGCAAAGCCGGGCGAAATTGTTTTGCTTGAAAATTTACGCTTCCACCCCGAAGAAGAAAAAAATGATGAAAACTTTGCAAAAGAACTTGCAAAACTCGGTGATGTTTTTGTTCAAGAAGCTTTCGGTACAGTTCACCGCGCACATGCATCCACAAGCGCAATTACCAAATTTTTACCTGCAGCAGCCGGTTATTTAATTCAAAAAGAAGTTGAATTTTTAGGCGGTGCTATTGAAAACCCTGCCCGCCCTTTTGCTGCAATTATCGGCGGTGCAAAAGTTTCAGACAAAATTATGGTCTTAAATAATTTGCTTGATAAAGTTAATGTTTTAATCGTCGGTGGCGGTATGGCATTTACTTTCAATAAAGCATTAGGTTATGAAGTTTCCAATTCCTTACTTGAAGCAGATAAAATTGAAGAAGCCAAGAGTATTATGGAAAAGGCAAAAGCAAAAGGCGTTAAACTTTTACTCCCTGTTGACAATGTTTGCGCACAGGAATTTAAAGACGGTATTCCGACAGTAACAACCGAAAACCCGAATATTCCTGCCGGTTATATGGGGCTTGATATAGGGCCGAAAACCATTAAATTATTTGAAGAAGAATTACTTAAATGCAAAACTGTATTTTGGAACGGTCCTGTCGGCGTATTTGAAATGGAAAGTTATGCAAAAGGCAGTTTTGCCATTGCAGAAACTTTGGTTAAAATGACAGAAAACGGTGCCATCACCATTATCGGCGGTGGGGACAGTTTAAATGTTCTTAAAAAAGCCAAAATTTCATCAAGCAAAGTTTCCCATGCTTCTACCGGCGGCGGTGCAAGTATGGAATTTGTTGAAGGTAAAGAATTACCGGGCTTAACCGCATTACTTAAAAAATAATTTTTTAAGTTTAAAAGTCAAATACCCTCCGCTTTACGGCGTGGGGTATTTTTGTTCCCAAAAGGCCTATATAGATATAGGACTAAAACCCCTTGTCAAAATTAAAAAAAAACATTACAATATAGCAAAGGGAATATTAAATATGAAAAAATTTATATCTTGTTTTTTAGTTTTTACTTTATTATTTTCAACGACACCTATCCAGGTATTTGCACAGAGAGTGGCGGATCTCCCTCCTGTCCAAAATGATTTTTATAAAAAGAAAGCGGTGGGAGATTATAAACCTGCTATGTCTTTTGAATATGATTATTATGAAGTTGGTAAAATCAGCCCCAAAAAATTTATTGAAATTCTAGAAGATGATTTACTAAATTACGAAGATTATAATGACCCGGAGAGTGTGCCACCTGTCAGTAGAAATTTAGAAGGTACGCCGGATCATTTAAGACAATCATATAACGATTTCTTATATTATAACATTTACCCGGAAGAATCACCGTTGTGGAATTATACAGGTTTGATACCGGAAAAAAACGGAACCGCGGAAGTAGATGTTTTAAGAATATTAGATTATCATTTGTCTGTTAGTGAAGAAATATCTGAATTATTTGCCCAAAATCCCGAATATAAAAAGGAAAGAAGGGAAAAACATATTAGATTAATCCCGGTATATATTATTTTGTTGGCTACATTTTATATAAGTTGGGAAGTCGCCCCCGAGTTGGTAACTTCACTAATACCGTATTTTGCAACTACCGGTAAAGTAGCAGGTATATTAAAAGCCATTACAAGTTTTGCTGTAATGATAGCATTTGATGCTTTAGTCAGTGATCAAGTAGCTTGGCATTTGACCCAATCAAGTGAGAGACTTAAATATTTATATCAATCAGTAGGTTCTTACAGAAATTCGGCAATTAAAGTTTCTCGTAAAACCGACTTGTTAAGATCTGTAAAAGAAACAGAATATGAGAGAATAGATAAAGAACTTAAACAATTATTGAAAGGTAGTTGGCATCCAATGGCTTCCGGTGATCCTTTATTATTAAAACGATACTTTAAAAAAGGTTATGGCAAGATAGATCCTACTTTCAGACCTCATTTAAAGAAGATACTTGGTGAATTCTTATATGATCTTTTTGACGGAGATGAAATTTTAATTAATGAATATTTGAGAAAAGAGTTATTACGTACTTACTATGCTTTGGAATTTATTAGGGATGAATTAAAAAATACCGATGACCCTTTAAGATATGATAGAGCCATTATAGATTTGGCAACAACTTATAAAATACAAAATATACAAATTGTTGATGGCCGCATAATAAATCGCAATAAACCTGTAGAAAGAAGTCTTATTGAAAAGCAAATTATTTCCGAGTTTATTTCTACGTTAACTTTGATTTTAGATAAACGATATGTTACAGCAGCTTTACTTGAAGAACATTTAGGTTCTGCAAGGAAAGCCCAAAGTATGTTAAATATGCTTGAAACCAGAGGTATTATTACTAAAAAAGATTTAAGTGAAACTTCCTGGTTATGGGATATAGATTTTAATTTAGCAGAATCACAATTAGAGGAATTTAAAAACCTTCCTACACGAGAATCACAAATTAAAGTACAAAGTTTTGGCGAAAATTTACAGCAACTTAAAGGTAAGAATAATCCTAATCTTCGCAGAAATATAGATTTCATGAATTATATTGATTCAGAAATTGAAAATCAATTAGGTGCTGAACTTGCAGGCCAAACAAGTGTTGCTTATACATATCCTACAATGCTTACACGTGCAGAAGTTAATTATCTTGTTCAACTTATGGATATTCCTAGAAAAAAGGCCGCATATGAGGAAGAACAAAGAAAACAAATCAAATCTAACGAAGCTAAGCAATGGGTAGAAGAGAAAGTTTCAAAACGTGCGAATCAATCTAAAATCAATCAAGATGCATTGGGGTTGAATAAATAATTTATGAAGAAAATAGTTAGTTGTTTTTTGTCTTGTGTACTGCTACTGCAAACATTAGCATACTCGCAAACAGTTCGCCCTACCAAACAACAAGTGGAGAATATTTATAATAAAGTTCTTGCAAGGGTAAATTCCGCTACCGTACTAAAAGATTTTAAAGATGATAAAGAAATAACCCCTCTTTTATCTTTGGCAGTAGTTGCTTCCGCTATCAAAATAAATACCCAAGAAGATATGGCTTATTGGTTGGAACAATTTGAGATACCGATAACTGCAGATGCTCCCGTGGTTGATATTTATGATAAGGTATATTCTCAATTAAAAATTGACCGCTTTGCAAATAATCTTATTACGGAATCTGCAGATAATACTTATTATGAAGCCGCACAATTATTGAATCATATCAGTATGGAAGACCCTACCGTTATAGAAAATTGTGTAGAATATCTGGAAATTATAAAGGAATTAAATATATCGGAAGAAGCGCAAAAAATAGGTATTCAGCGTGCCGTCAGATATACTCAATCGGATCTTGAAATCTCCGCAATTTCTTTTGCGGAATCTTGTGCCAAGGCGGAAGTTAACCCCGTAACAGTTATTAATGCTTATGCCAATTATACGCGTTTGCCTGATTTATTAGAATCTGTAAGTTATGATGAAAAGTTATTAACCGATTTTACACGTCAATTAAGTGTTTTAAAGGGCAGATACCTTGCTTTAAGCGAATTGATGAGTACCGAAGATGAAAAAGAGATAATGGCAATAGTTAAAAAATATGGCCAAAATTATAATGCTACTAAAAAAACTTATCTTAAACAATTAAAAGGTCTTGATAAATATTTTAAACAAGCAGAAAGCAGCAATGATCCTGCTCTTATGAAACTCCTTAAACAACGTATGGATTTTGTTGAAGATATAAATTTAAAACATTTAGAAAATGAAGGAAGGATGATCACTACAGATGCATAATCTACGGGTAAAATTGTCCCTATGTTTACCAAAACAGGT
>JBGVBB010000050.1:0-2852 GCA_045225155.1 Elusimicrobiaceae bacterium | reverse complement strand
ATACTTAAACCGTCGAGAATACCTATACCTTTAATCTTGATTTCCCCAACTTTATTAACATCAGCCGGGTTTTCTAAAATATTATCTACGATAATATTATTTTTCAGTTCTCCTTGAATAAATCTTTTTATTTCAGCTGAAGCTTTATCGGCGTTAATTCCGCGGGATTTAATTTGTATTTTATCACCGCAATCTATTGATAAACCCAAAATTTCCACAACACTTTTTGCATTGGCTTGCCTGTTGTTTTTAAGAATAAAAACATCAGTATCGTTGAAGTTTTGTGCCATTGCTGCGACTTCGCCAGCAGGCCTTGCATGTAAACCTGTTTTATTGGAAACGGTAAATTCTTCGGTAAAAACAGTATAGTCGCTTGTAACGGTACGGTTTGCTTGGGAAGTCTGTTTATCGGCGACTTCCAAAACCTTTGTTGTTAAATTAACTTCACCGGATGCACTTTTACTTAAATTAACATCTAACGGCGAAGCAATAACCATAACAACTATATTACTGGTGGTATATTGTGCTAAAAAATCTTTATCAAATTCAATTAGTTTTTGGCCTTGAATTACTTTATCCCCATCTTGGACATAGGCCTTAAATCTTTGTCCTTTTAAAGATACGGAATCAATCCCGATATGTATTAATATTTCAAAACCGTCTTTTTCCAATACGATAGCATGTAAGCACTTATGTAAAGTTTTAACTGTAGCATCTGTAGGGGCGTATATAAAGTTTTCTTTAGGTTCTATCGCTATGCCGTCGCCTAACATTTTTTGAGCGAAAGCTTCATCCGGGACTTTTGATAAATCAATTAAATTTCCTGTAATAGGACTGTACAAAACTAAAGTTTTTGGGTTCATAGCACCTCTTATGTATATATATACAATTTAACATTTATTATGGCCTTTGTAAAGAGGAATTTTAGAGCGTTAAAGAAAATTGATTATTTAAGTTTTTTAATTTAAGTTCAATAATCTTTTCTTCGGGTTTGAAGGGGGCTATCTGGTTTAGCCCTAGATTTTGAATTGCTATCGCAAAAACTTCTTCGTGCGGCATGCCAAGCATAATACGACCCTGTTTATTTAGATAAAATTTTGCACTGTCAAGCAAAGCATCTTTCGGGGCCATACCTACAAGTTCGCTACCGGTTGTTTTTATATTTAATTTTTCCGCAATATTTTTGCAGGCTTCATATACCAGATATAGAGGTGCTTTTTTGTAATCTTCAATATTTACGGACACTTGGCAAAAACCGTATTCTTGTATATACCATCCCAAAGTTTTTATTGACGGTAATTTAGCACGCAATTCTTTTGCAATGGCTTTTGTGATTGCCAAATCTTTGGTATTTAAATTGATGTTGTAAGCAAGCAAAAAGTTCCTTGCACCGATACATAAAGCCCCGGCTTTTTCCGCGTTTTGTGTTAAAGTGTTTGGGCCGAAATCAGGCGGGCAAACTTTTAATTTTTCTGCCAAATTTTCATAACCGCCTTTTCTTAAAAAACTTAGATTTTGGCGTTGTATACTGCCTGCTGCCGAACCGTATAAATAAACCGGTACGTCGAAATTTTTACCTGTTTCAGCGGCAACATATTTTGCAATTTCCACACAATCTTCCAAAGTCGTCTTTTTTAGCGGAATAAACGGGCAAACATCTACACATCCTATGCGTGGGTGTACACCTAAGTGATTTTTCATGTTAATGACTTCAATACTTTTTTTGATTAACGATAAGGCCGCTGTCGGCATTACTTCTTTGGGTGCTACAAAAGTTATTACCGTTCTGTTGGCACTTCGCCCCATTTCGTAATTTAAAAGTTCCACCCCTTTTACGGAAGTAAGTTCGGCCAAAATCTTGTTAATTTTGTTTTTATCATTGCCTTCACTGATATTAGGTACACATTCTATTAAATGCATAATTAATCAAACCAAGGGTAAAATTTATCTCTATTCTTTGTAAAGATAACAGCCGTTGCCGCTAGCATAGCAGACGGAGGAAATGCTTGCGGTTTATCAATATCAACTCTAAAATTTGTTGTTACTTTACGGAAAGATAGTATACGCCCTTTGCTTTCGTTTCTGCCTTGTACTAAATAATTTGCACGTAAGCTCCCGCCGAGATGCCCAAATAATTTACGGGCAAGAGCTTTTAAAACTGATTTTTCCCGTATAAAAGCGATTTGAGTATTTCCATCGAATATGGACCATTTCCTTACAAAAAATATTTTTTTAGTTTCTATGCGAAATAATATCGTATAAGCATTGGTTAAAACCAGGTATGTAAAGCCGAAAAGCCCATTATTTCTGCGAATAATTTTATATAAAATCTTGCCTTTATCGGTGTATATAAATATTGGGGCGGGGAACATTATATCCAGTATATATCCTGCAAGCATAAATATTAAACCGAAAGCCACAAACAAATAACATAAGGATAATGCGGTATTAAACCAAAGCGAAGAAAACCCTTGCCTGTTCAATGATGCTATTATAAAATGCAACAAGGTAAAACCTATTGCGCCGTAAAAACCATATTCTTTTAAGAAACTGCTCCAACGCTGTGAAGTAACAATGAAGTTATGCCCTTGGCTATCATATAACTTGAAAAATAAATCCGGTGAACCGTAAAAACGCGTACCCATTATCGGGTAAACGGATTTTGGGTTTGTGGGGTTTTTATATATCATCGGGGAAAATATAAAGTTGTAAACAAAAAATCCTATTACCGTAGCGATATATACAAAAATTAATGTAATAATGGTTGAAAATTTAGTGGAAACTATAAATCTCGGTTCCTTTTCTTCTTTTTTTATTTTTTTATCTTGTGAATTTTTAGAAAGGGTAGGCCA
>JBGVBB010000049.1:0-7126 GCA_045225155.1 Elusimicrobiaceae bacterium | reverse complement strand
ATTTCCGCAATATTTTTACCGTTGATTTTAACAGCGAGCGCTTCTTTATTTAAACGTGCGCCATGGCAAACGGGGCATTCTATTTCACGCATAAATCTTTCATAAACGGCCTCACGTACAAATTCACTTTCACTATCGCTGTTACGGCGTTTTAAATTATTTATTACGCCTTCAAAATGGGCATCATTACCCGTCCAGGAAACTTTATAATCGACATCTTCACCGCCGAATAAAATTATTTCCTGTTCTTTGCGGGTTAAATCTTTCCAAGGTTTTGTCATTGATATATGTTGGCGGCGGCAAACTGAACTTAAAATTTCGTAATAATAACCTGCCCAAGAATTTTTCCAACGGTTAGTTTTATTTGTTACCGGGGAACTCCACGCATAAATTGCGCCTTCGGAAATTGACAGAGTTTTATCGGGTACTACCAAAACTTCATCAATTTCAATTTTAAGGCCGAGCCCGTTACACTCAGGGCATGCACCTTGCGGTGCGTTAAAGGAAAATAAACGCGGTTCTAAGTCGGTAAAACCTATACCGCAATGTGCGCAGGCATTGTTTTCACTATAAGTGAAAATTTTATTTTCTTCTTTAATACGAACTAGCCCCTTTGAATATTTTGTTGCAAGTTCCAGGGCCTCTGTCAAACGTTCTTTTTCTTCAACTGAAATTAAAATTTCATCTACGATTAAATCAAGATTATGTTTTTTATAACGTGCTAAAACGGGCGGATTTGACAAATCATATTCCTCCCCGTTTGCTAAAATTTTAACAAAACCCTCTTTTTTAAGGCGTGCAAAAAGTTCTTCATAAGTTCCTTTTTTACCTTGTATTAAAGGTGCTAAAATTATAACAGTTTTACCTTCATACTTTTTTAAAATATCTTCGCAAATTGCCTGCAAGGAATATTGTTCTACAGGCCTGCCGCATTCCGGACAATAGCGTTTGCCGATACGAGCAAATAAAAGGCGCAAATAATCATAAATTTCCGTAACTGTTGCCACAGTTGAGCGAGGGTTTCGTGCAGGTGCGCGCTGTTCTATGGAAATAGCAGGTGAAAGACCTTCAATTAAATCAACATCGGGTTTTTGCATCAAGTCCAAAAATTGCCTGGCATAGGCGGACATACTTTCAACATATCTTCTTTGGCCTTCCGCATAAATAGTATCAAAAGCAAGTGAACTTTTGCCTGAACCGGATAGACCGGTCATCACAATCATTTTACCGCGCGGTAATTTTAAGGTAACATTTTTTAAATTATTTGTTCTTGCACCTGAAATTAAAATATTTTCCATAACAAACTCCTAATTAAATTATATAATTTATGAAAGGGAGTTTTATGAACACCATAAAAAAACATATTTGGGTCATTTTAAGTTGCCTTATTTCCGTATCTGCATTGATATGGTTTATTTATAACGGTAAAGATAATTTCCTAAAAATATGGCATGAAGTTAATACCTTTTATTTAATCTTATCTTTACTTGCCTCCGCTGTCATTTATGTTTTTATGGGCCTTTCTTTATGGGAAACTTTAAAATTGCTCGGCCGCAAAATCAGTGTCGGCGCATGTATGAGTATTGCATTTGTTTCCACTACGGTAAATTATTTGGTTTCCACCATGGGCGTAAGCGGTTTTGCTTTGCGTGCACATTTGCTCGGCAAACGCGGTATTCCTTTGGGCATCAGTGTTATGGCAAGCATTGTAATAACCGTATTATTATATGTAGTTTTGTTTGCAATTATTTTGCAAGGCACTTTGCTTTTGGTGCTTTCAAGCGGAATGTCAAGGGAACAAATGATAAAAAACTTTGTGGCAGTTATAGGTATTGCTTTAGTAGGTGCGGCAGTAACTGCGTTTTTCTTTAACAGTGAATTTCGTTACAAATGGATGCGTAAAGCATTTTTATTTATCAATAAAGTTATTTATAAACTTTTTGGTGCTTTAATACCTAAAAATAATTTTTCCGCTTTTACTACCCAACTTGATAACGGTATAAAAACCATACACAAAAACAAAAGCAAAATGACCGCTACAATTTTATATGTTTGCGGGGATTGGATTTTTACTATTTTAATTTTGTATTTAGCATTTTTAGCGGTAGGTGTAAAAATAGGTATTGGTATATTGCTTGCCGGGTTTGCCGTAGGTATGGCAACAACTTTGATACCTGTTTTGCCGGGCGGTATAGGTGCTATGGAAATTGCCATGGCAACAGTATTTTCCCAAGCCGGTATTGATTGGGATACCGCCTTAATGGCAGCTTTAATTTACCGCGTTGTTTATTATATTATACCGGGTATCATCAGCATTTTTGTATATTGGGGTTTAAAACTTTCAGAACCGACCCCCATACGCAAGAACAGAGCAAAAGAATATCTTGAAAAACATTCGGCAAAGGCGGAATAAATGGCAAAGATAATTTTAATTGAAGATTCTAAAACTTTAGCACAAGTTCTAAAACCGGCATTGGAGTTAAAGGGCCATGAAGTATTATGGGTTAACGACGGCAGACGTGCTGTTTTGGAAATTAAAAAATTTAAACCCGGTATTATTTTACTTGATTTAATGCTGCCGCACGTAAGCGGTTTTGAAATTTGCCAAGCGGTAAAAAGCGATATGGCTTTAATGAAAATACCGGTTATAATAATGTCCACATTAACAGGGCAGGAAGATATTGAACGTGCCAAAAATGCCGGTGCGGATCATTTTATTTCAAAGCCTTATGATTTAAAACAAACTTTAGAGGAAATATTAAAATTTATTCCTAAGGAAGAAAAATGAATTTCAGAATAATAAGAAACACTCAGGTTATAACGGATTCGGATTTGGCAAAAAGTCTAGAATTATTGCCAAAAAGTTTTATTTCATTTTTTAAAAGAAACATCACTATTTTTCCTCAAGAAACTTATTTTAAATTAACTGATGAAGAGAAACAAGATTTAGTAAAAAATTATTGTGTAACCCATGCGGAACGTTTACGCTATGCAAAACGTCTGCCTTATGTTTTTACCCCAAACGGTGCTGTGCTTTGCATTTTCCTTCTAAAAAAATGCAAAAAAGCGGCAGAATTACGTCAAAAACTTCTTGCTTTAAATAATCAAGAAAACCTTATAAACAACCTCTAAAAATAATAGGTCTTTAGGCCCATTGTACCTAGGGCCTTTTTACTCTTGAAAAAATTTACATATAATGTCATTATATTGGTAAGGGATGCCTATGAGGTTAAAATATTTGTTGTTTATATTTATACTTTACATCGGCCTTTTGCCTGCAATGGCAAATGACCTTGCTTTTGATGAAAACTACGTAAGACAAATATCTAATGAAATTAAGCCGCAATTATCCCTAAATATAAAACATAAAAAACTCAAGTTATCTGATCCAGAAGAAATAAAAATTATTGCTTCCGATTTTGTAGATCGTCTTTATAAAGCACTTTTACCCACCGCTAAAGGGCTGGACGAAAAAGAAATGGAACATTTAACCAAGACCTTAAAACTAGACATTACACACATTGCTACCTTTGAAAATAATAACGTGGAATTATTGGAAACTTTTGTTAAGGCATATCATGAAAGAACTTTAACATACGGGGCGATGCAAACACCTTTAGATTTATTTTTAGAGAGGGTTCTGCAAGGTGATTCTTTTATTAACACTCTTAAGGTATTACAAGGGGATAGGGAAACAATCAAATTAATAACCGAAATGTATACAAATAATCTTGATTGGAAATTTTATATAGAAATGAACCAAAGAGACATACTCAAAGCCGTTATAAAAAATGAAAGGTTATTCCTTTCGGATTTTTCCAAAATGATTGAAAGCACTATAAGCAAATCTTTAACCCAGGCAGACCGCCAGATTCTAGCAAAAATATCAATATTAAGTGATATGATTAACGTAGCCGACAATGAATATCAATTAACAAAACAAGAAGCAAGGTACGGAGGCATCGGGGCAAGAGCGGAGTTAAGGGCAGATGCCTTGCAAAAATGTTTCGGCGAATTAAAAACAGAAGACGCAAAATTTTTAAGTGAAATATTTGAAAAAACAACCCCGTCATCTTTAGAAAAAATGCTACCTGAAACTAAAGAATGGCTTAACGGATTTTTAAAATGGAATGAACGCAATTTAAAACCGAAAGGTAATATTATTCTTTCAATAACCGCAATGGTGGCTATTATCGCAGTCGGTGAATTAATTTCGGAATATACTAATCAACCGTCCAATTATTACTTAAGTGCAGTTGATGAAATTAATGATTCATTAGAGAAAGAAAATTATATTGATTTGGTTTATAAGAGCATATACGATACCAAATATGCAAAAGTTCTTGATACTGTATTTGAGGAAAATATGGATGAAAAAGAACAACTTGCTTATATAGACACACTTATAATGTTCAATAAGGCAATATTTGATGTCTTCTTAAAAGAAACGGAAGACAAAATAGACAAACAAATTTACAATTGTTTTACTTACGGTACAGATTGCGACCGAGCATAAATGATTTAAAATAAAAATCCCCGGGTTTCAACCGGGGGTTTTTTATGTCAAAAACCAAGTTATATATTTCCTTTTTTATATTTTAATGTTTTTATGCTTTCTTCGGCAGTTAATTTTGCCCACTCATTAATTTCCGCAGCACCGTGTAAAGTTAAAGGCCCGGCGGTAGGTTTAAATAAATTAATCGTATAGTCAATCACTTTTGCAATATCTGTAAATAAGATTTTGCCGTCTAAAAATGCTGCAACCGCGACTTCATCTGCACCGTTTACGACAGCAGGGTACGCCCCCCCTTTCTTTATTGCATCAAGCATAATCGCAAGGCAAGGAAAACGTGAGAAATCAGGCTCATAAAAATCAAGATGTTGCATTTCAAGCAAACTAAGTTTATTTACGGGTGACGGCAACCTTTGCGGATAGGTTATGGCATATTGTATCGGCAAACGCATATCTGGGTTAGATAAGTCCGCCAAAATTGAACCGTCATTATATTCCACTGCGGAGTGAACTATTGATTGAGGATGTATAACAATTTTTACTTTCTCAAGCGGCAAATTAAAAAGGTGCATAATTTCAATAGTTTCAAAACCTTTATTCATTAAAGTAGCGGAATCAACGGTAATTTTTTTACCCATTTTCCAACGCGGATGTTTTAGGGCTTGTTCAGGGGTAACTTCGTCTAAAGAACCCTGATATTTAAAGAACGGCCCACCTGAAGCGGTTAATAAAATTTTTGAAACACCTTGTGCTTTTTGGTAAGTATGGCTATCAACATTTTCAAGGCATTGAAAAACTGCGGAAGGCTCGGAATCTACCGGCAAAATTGTTGCGTTCCACCTTTGGCATTCCTGCATTATTGTTGCACCTGCCATGACGATAGGCTCCTTATTTGCAAGGGCTATTGTCTTGCTTGCCTTAATGGCGGAAATTAAAGGCGTAAAACCTATACTTCCGACTAAACCGTTTATAATAAGATCTGCCTCCGGCAATGAGGCAAGGAAATTTAAACTTTCAATATCAGGTTCAAGAAGCTTTGTTGTTTTGGGCATTTCGGGTTTAACTTGCTTATAACTTTCTTTATCGTAAACGACCGCATAAAGCGGTGCAAAAGTTTTAACCTGCTCCAAAAACAATTTTGTGTTTTTGTTGGCAGTTATTGCAAGAACCTTAAAATCGGGGCCAAGGTTTTTAATTACATCTAAAGCAGATACACCTATTGACCCTGTTGAACCCAAAACAACAATATTCTTCATTATTTAATAATATAAAGTACTACGTAATAAATAACAGGTGCTGTTAAAATAAAACCGTCAAACCTGTCAAAAATACCGCCGTGACCGGGCAAAATATTTGAAGAATCTTTAACACCGGTAGAGCGCTTAATTAAACTTTCAGCTAAATCTGAAATTTGGGAAAGTACAGATATTAAAATACCCAAAACCAATGCTTGGTTTAAAGTTATATAAGTGGGTATAAATAAGTCCCAGAAAAACAAAGCAGTAATTGTACCGAAAACAAGGGCTGCAATGGCACCTTCCCAACTTTTCTTTGGGCTGACCGCTGTGTTTAAGCGATGTTTGCCAAGCCATGTTCCGATAAAATAAGCAAAAATATCAGCAATCCAAATAGTAAAGAATAAGATATATGTAAAGTATTCTCCGTAAGGGCCGAGTTCCCTAAGTGATACCAAATGAACTAAAGCCCAAGGTATAAGCATTACGCCTAAGAAAGTATTTGCAACCCTTTCCAAAGAACGTTTGGGTGATAAAATTTCAACAAAGAAAATACCAAACAAAGTTATGGCTATAAAGAAGTTCGGTAAATAAACTGCGGCACTGCCCTCAACGAGAGGCAATGTACCAACGGTAGCCCCAACCATCATCAAAAAGCCGAAAACTATTAAAGAAATCCTATTTACAGGTTTTTTCGCCGTAAATAAGATGACCCCATATTCATATAAACAAAGTAGGGTGATGGCAGCAACAAATGCCATATAGAAGATGCCGCCGTAATAGATGGCAGCAATGACTAGCGGTATACCGACTAGTGTGGTTAATATTCTTGGTAATAACATAAAGATATTTTACAAAATTTAAACTAGGTGTGCGAATCAATTTGAATACAATTACCTTCCACCGCCGCCGCCAAAACCGCCTTTACCGATAGGAATAACAGGAACTTTGCCAAGCATAGTATTAGTTTGCAGTACCGCGGTGATAGCAAATAATAAACCTACATTTAATGCCGTTGAAGAAATAAGCGGACCGTATGTATCCTGCAAACGGAAATCAATTTTGTTTTTGAATTTTTCAAACCACTCACTTTCTATACCAAAAGCATAGGCATAAGGTAAATAATCGCAAAATATTTGCCCTGCTACAGAGGGTTTTGAAAGTGCCACCCTATCTTTTTCAGCCATAGTCATATATCTCTTAAAGGCTGAAAGTTCATCTCTCAAAATAGCACCGTTAAGCGTTAAGTTGTTTACGAGGTGTTCAAAAAGAGCAGTCAAAAAACATGTTATTATTATGGCAATAACATTAGGGTCAGCCAAAACACTCGGCGACAGTATTGTGGAAATACCTATCATATTCAAAATTAAAACCGAAG
>JBGVBB010000048.1:0-5763 GCA_045225155.1 Elusimicrobiaceae bacterium | reverse complement strand
ACAACTGCGGCAAAAAGTAATACTAATTTTTTCATAATACTTCTCCTTTATTTTATTTGCTACTTCCAAATTGTATTTTTTTTTTTTCTTGTCAACATTTTTTATTTGAAAGAAATTTAGTAGAAAAATAGAGAGGGAATTGAAAATTAGTTAATTAACGAGAGGGGATTTGGGTTACGGTAAAATTCCTGACGGAATTTTCCTTCACCCCTGCCCTCGCGGTGCTCGCCTTTGCCTTCGGCAAAACTCGCACAACGCTCCGGGCTTCAAATCCCCCAAAATCTCATTTAATTTTGGAGAGGTGATTTGACCACAAGTCGCCTTACTGACGTGCGGCGCTCGCGGCCCCGCCTCGCCATCCTCGCCTTTCGCTTCGCTCAAACTCGGATATGGCTGCGGCTTTCAAATCCCGACGCGGCTTAAAGCAGTTTAAGCCGCTTCAATCGTACAAAAAAATAAATTACCCTGAAGGGTAATTTTATTTTTTGGGCGAGAGGGGATTTGAACCCCTAAGTCCGTTAGGACATACGGTCCTGAGCCGTACGCGTCTGCCAATTCCGCCACCCGCCCGTATTTAAATTATACAAAATATATTTTTGGCATAAAAATACCCCACATCTTATGTGTGGGGTATAAATTATTTGTTACCTAAAGCAATAAATTTGCGTACAAAAGCAACTATTAACCCAACTAAAGCATATAAGCCAAAGACAATAAAAACAATGTCCTGCGGGTATTTGATAAATAAAATAATTAAAATCGCTAAAAATAAAAATTTACCGAGTGTAACTTTTCTGTTTTGCCCTGTCGGTTTGCTTTTAAAAGAAGCATAAGGAATATTTGAAACCATCAAAAGGGCAAGCCCTAAAGTTACTAAAGAAACAGCACTGAAAATGTAAGGAATATAAACTTTTGCGATAGGTAAAACACGCCTGACTTCTTCTAAAGAAAGGGCGTCATAAGATAATGCGAGCGAAACCAAAACCGCTGCCGCTGCCGGTGTAGGTAAACCGGAAAAATGTTTTTTTGAACCTTTACCTGTGTTTGCAAGCACGTTAAATTTTGCCAAGCGTATTGCCCCAAAAAGCATAAATATAAAAGCAATAGGCGCACCGAAAGGTGTTTCCCTTAAAGCAATATAATAAATTAAAAATGCAGGTGCCGCACAGAAAGAAATTAAATCCGCAAGTGAATCCATTTCAACCCCGAAAGAAGATTCCGCATGCAACATCCTTGCAACGCGTCCGTCAAATGCATCAAAAAGCATAGCAATAAAAATTAAAAATCCTGCAAGGCTGAAATCCCCTTCCACGGATGCAAGTATTGAGAAAAACCCACAAGTAATATTCCCGATTGTAAATAAAGACGGTATTGTAACAATACCCATATGTTTAACTTTTTGTAAATCCATATTACCTCCAAAGCCCCATTACCGTAAGGCCGCCTTGTACGCATTGGCCTTCTTTAACTGTTAAAGTAACTTTATCTTTAGGTAAGTATAAAGCGACTTGTGAACCAAAACGAATAAAACCAACCCTTTGCCCTATTTCTATTTTCTGGCCTTTTTCCACCCAACATTCAATACGCCTTGCGATAGCACCCGTTATTTGTTCTATGGCAACTTGGCCTTTGTTTGTGTTGAAAGCAATTAAATTGCGTTCATTTCTGTCGGCATTTGGGTTATTTGCAAAAAGGAAAGACCCCTTTGTATATTTTATTTCCGTAACTTCCCCGGCAAACGGGGCGCGCTGAATATGCACATTAAAAATTGAAAGGAACATGCGGACAACAATAATATTAGGGTCCCCTTCCGTTTTTATTGATAAGACAGTACCGTCCGCCGGTGCCGTTATTTCGTTTTCATTAAATTCCGCTTTGCGTTCCGGATCCCTGAAAAAGAATAATATAAAAAAAGATAAAACTAAACAAATTGAAGAAAGAGGCATAAAGATAAAACTTAAAAAGAAAAAGCCCAAAACGAAAAAGAATACTGCCGCAATAAAAACTTTTACCGCTAACTTTACGCCTTGCGGTAAAACTGTGGTAACCCAGGCAAAAGTCTTTCTTAAAGTTAATATAAAATCTTCTAACATATTGCCTCCTAAAAAAATAGCCGCTTTTTGCGGCGGCAATTTATTTTAAAAGTGTGGGCAGGGGGGGACTCGAACCCCCACGATCTTGCGATCATCAGATTTTAAGTCTGACGCGTCTACCAATTCCGCCACCAGCCCAACACATATATTTTAGCAAATTATGAAAGAAAAGTATCAAAAAATTTTTCACAACTTAAAATTTTGATACCTTCCTGCCTTAAACTGTCCGTTATACCACGGTCATAAGTAACTACACAAACACGCTTTGCGGAGTTCTTTAAATAATATGCTTGCTCTAAAATCATTTCATCTGCGGTTTGATTTTCGGAAAATAAGGCGTCCACATTTTCAGGTGAAGTAGGGCCGATATTCCTAAACCCGCCGTCTATAATTAAACGGAAAGTTGTTCCCTTAAAATCATCCCTGGCTGAATCATTTAAAGCGGAAACCAAAGCGCGCAAAGTTTTTTCTTCGTCTTGTTGCGGAACTTGCAAAAAACTTCTTACAAAATTTAAAGCATCAATTAAATAAATCGTCGGTTTTGTAGATATCATTTATTTGCCTTTACTAAAGATGATAAACCGAACAGAATAAGGTCCGGTTCGTAAAAATCAAAAATATTTTCTTTTTCAAATATTCTGCCAAGCCCGCCTGTGCCGATAATAATAAATTTTTCTTTTTTAAAACATTCTTGTTTTAAACGGTTTACAAGTTCTTTAACAAGCCCGATAGTACCCAAAACCAAACCTGATTGAAGTTGAGTTTCCGTAGTTACACCTGCGGCACGTTTGGGTTTTTTTATTTCTACCGTGGAAAGCAAAGCCGTTCCGCCTGCTAAAGCACGCATTGAAAGCATAGGCCCGGCAGAAATTGCCCCACCCAGATATTTGCCGTCTTTTGCTACGGCATCAAAAGTTATTGCGGTACCGAAATCAATAATCAGTAAATTATTTTTTGGGTGCAAATAAAAAGCACCTTCAATATCGGCGATTCTGTCTGCCCCGAGGCCGTTTAAAGTTCCGTTATCAAAATAAATTTTTGTTTTTGTATCTTCATTTATTACAAAAGGAATTAAGTTAAAATACTTTTTAATTGAGTGTATAATTGAACGTGTAATTGCCGGTACTACGGAAGATATGGCAACTTGCTTTATTTCTTTTGCTTTAATACCGTTTGCGCTTAAAGCATTTAATAAAAACACGCCAAGTTCATCGGCGGTAACTGCACCGTTTGATGTATGGCGAAAGCGTGCCATAACCTTATTGTTTTTTAAAATTCCGCAGTATATTTGTGTATTTCCTACATCTATTGTAAGTAACATAAGCCCTCAATTATTTTTTACAATTTGTGTTGCAACATCTTTAATAAAACTATCATCATTTTTTTCTTGTATTTTTTTAAATACTTTAATGGCCTGTTGTTTTTTGCCTTGCATAACTAAAGAAATACCTTCAATAAATATTGCAAGTTGGCTGTCGGGATTTTGTTTTCGATAATTTTTAACCTCTTTTAACGCTTCTTTTGCGGTATTCTTATCATAAGCCTTCCAAAGTAAAGAGGTTAATAAAATATCTTGCCTGTTATTTGATAATTGCAAGGCTTTATCTATATTATTTTTTGCTTCTTCGGTATTATTTAAATTGTTATAAATTTTTGCGATCAAAAAATAAACATCAGGGTCGGTATCGTTAATTTCTTTTGCTTTTTGTACATATTCGAGGGCGGTATTTTGATTGTGTGATAAAAAATTCGCTACCGCATAATCATAATATACAGAATTATCTTTTTGCCCTTTTTGTGCTAGGTATTCTTTAAAATATTGACGTGATTTTGATAAGAAACCTATTTTTAAATAAGATCTGCCAAGCCCCAGTAATGCATCGCGATTATTTTGATTTAATTGCAAGGCCTTATTATAAAATTCTATGGCCTTATCATATAATTCCGTCTTATAATATAAATTTGCTAAAGCCAAATTAAGCCCGGTATCTTTCGGCAAAACTTCCAAAGCTTCGTTGTAAGTCAATAATGCGTGGTCATAATCATTAAGGGCAGCATAGGCATTACCTAAAACCAAATAAATACGGCGGTGTCTTCTTTCCGGGGCATCTTGGTTTTCCATCAAGAAATTTTGCGCTATTTTTATTGCTTCATGGTAATTTCCTTTTGCATAGGCCTCGCGTGCAGCCTCTATTTTTTGTTTTTGTTCGTATCTTTTTCCTATTCCCAAAAACGCTTTGCTTTGTATAGGCAAAAATAACAATATTAATATTAACGTAAATATTTTATTTAAAGACATAATTTACCCCGTTAATAATTAATTTTTCTTTAAGTTTCGGTAATGCCTGATAAGCGGAAGAAGCACCTATTTCTATCGCAAGATTTGTTTTAGATCTATCTGAAGAACCTATTTCACCAACCCTTGAAAGAATAACAAAATCTGCCTGATGTTCCGAGTCTTCCGTCAAGACGGCACCCCGTAAATCGCCGATTCTTAGAACATAACCCATAATATTTTTGGGGGTGGTTCCGGAAAAGTTTGGCAAAGCATATACGGCAATTGTAAAATCCGCGCCCATTTTTTTAACTAAATCTACCGGCATATAATCTACTATTCCGCCGTCTACAAGTAATCTTTGGCGGTATTCAACAGGCTCAAAAACACCGGGCAAATTCATGCTTGCCCTAACTCCTAAAGATAAAGGGCCGCTGTCAAAAACGACCTTCTCACCCGTCTTGATATCTGCGGATACACAGGCAAACGGAATCGGTAAATCTTCATAATTTTTTGAACCTACTTCTTTATCAATAAATTCTTGGAATTCTTCGGAAGAAAATAATTTTTCGGCAAATAAATATTTTAATATTCCGCCTACATTAAAATCCCTTGATATGAAACTTGTGTTTATATTGTTTACCAAATGTTGTAAGTGTTCCAATGGCAAACCGGAATTGTATAAGGCACCTACGATACAACCCATAGAAGTCCCGGACATGTAATCTATAGGAAGGCCTGCTTCAGATAAGACTTCCATAACCCCTATATGCGATGCACCGCGTAATGCCCCGGCAGACAGCGTTACGCCTATTGTAGAGCGTTTGTCTTTTGGAAGTTGGGTAAATTTTTGCCAAGTAAAATCACGTAAAATAGCGTCTTCTTCGTTTTGGGATAAAGCAAAAATATTTTGCCCAGGAAGGCAAAATAAAAAAGTAAATAATAAAACTTTTATTAGACGAAACAACATTTTATTTCAAGTCTTTTCCTACGGCATTTTCAAGATTGGCAATGGATACAAGATGTTCTTTTTGTGCTTCAAGGGTTTTAACACCTGCTTGATAATAATAGGTTAAAGATTCAAAGGTATCTTTTAAAGGATATTGACCTTTCATAAAATCTTTAAACTGTGTTTTAATTGTTTCCCAAGTTTTTATACGGTTCGGTGTTTCCGTTTGCCAAAAAATTAAATTATTGTATGCTTCCAAAACTTGCATACGAACTGTATCTTCAACAGCGGCTTGCCTTAAAACCGTTTGGCGTTGTTCTGCCCTTTTTTGCTTAACTTGAGTGCTGTAATCATACCCGATAGGCAATTTCACGGCCAAACTTACTTGCATATTTTCTTGTTTTAAATTATCAACACCTTGTCTGTCATAAGAAGCACCGAGTAAA
>JBGVBB010000047.1:0-9282 GCA_045225155.1 Elusimicrobiaceae bacterium | reverse complement strand
GTAAAAATATTGCGGAAATTTCGCAAATGCAAGTTGGGCAGGCGCTTGATTTTATAAACAATTTAAAATTGACTGAACGTGAAGAATTAATAGCAAAACAAGTTTTAAAAGAGATTCGCGCACGCCTTGGTTTTTTAAATAGTGTGGGGCTTTCTTATTTAACTTTGAACAGAAAATCGCAAACACTTTCCGGCGGAGAGGCACAACGTATACACCTTGCAACGCAAATCGGCAGCGGTTTAACGGGCGTGCTTTACGTGCTTGATGAGCCGACGATAGGTTTGCATTCCCGCGATAATGACCGCCTTATTGAAACACTTAAAAAATTGCGTGACCTAGGCAATACTTTAATTATAGTGGAACACGATAAGGATACTATGCTTGCTGCAGATCATCTCGTTGAACTTGGGCCTGCGGCAGGTTTAAACGGCGGTCAAATTGTTGCCGAAGGCAGTTTAAAGGAATTTATTAAAAATAAAAATTCAATTACTGCTGCATATTTAAACGGAACAAAACAAATTTTACCTAATTTAAACCCGCAAAAACCGTCAAAAAAATGGCTTGAAATTTGCGGAGCAAAACAATTTAATTTAAAAAATATTAATGTTAAAATTCCGCTTGGACTTTTTGTTTGTGTGACGGGTGTTTCCGGTTCAGGTAAATCAACTTTGGTACATAATGTTTTGTATAATGCTTTGGCAAAACATTTTTACGGCGCAAAAGAGCCGGCAGGTGCACACCGCGATATTAAAGGGCTTGAACATATAAATAAAGTAATTATTGTTGACCAAACCCCGATAGGTAAAACTCCGCGTTCAAACCCTGCCACTTATACAGGTGTTTTTACAGCAATACGCGAACTTTTTGCCCAAATGCCCGAAGCCAAAAGGCGTGGTTATAAAGCAGGGCGCTTTAGTTTTAATATTAAAGGCGGCCGTTGTGAGAAGTGTGAAGGTGACGGTATTATAAAAATACAAATGCAATTTTTGCCCGATATTTATGTTAAGTGCGAAGAATGCGACGGCAAAAGATTCAATGAAGATACACTTAGCGTAAAATTTAAAGGCAAAAATATTTCCGATGTCTTGGAAATGACAGTTGATCAAGCAGTAGATTTTTTTGAAGATATTCCAAAAATAAAGAAGACTTTAAAAACCTTGCAAGATGTCGGGTTGGGTTATATTAAACTCGGGCAAAGTGCCACCACTTTGTCCGGCGGTGAAGCACAAAGGGTTAAACTCGCAGATGAACTTTCCCGCCGTGCAACCGGGGATACACTTTATATTTTGGATGAACCCACTACCGGCTTGCATTTTGCCGATATTGATAAACTTCTAAAAGTTTTACACCGCTTGAGCGATCAGGGAAATACTGTTCTAGTTATTGAGCATAACCTTGATATTATTAAAACAGCTGATTGGATAATTGACCTCGGCCCAGAAGGGGGGGACAAAGGCGGTTATATAGTTGCCGAAGGCCCTGTCAGCAAAGTGGCACAAAGCTCTAGTTATACAGGGAAATATTTGAAAGCCGAACTTGAAAGTATAAAAAAATAAGATTAATTTGTAGGTCTTTTGGGCACTTATATTTAGGTCTAAATGCTCTTGTATGGGTACTGTTTTTTTGTGATAATATAATTAAGGATAGGAGAAAAATATGAAAAAATTATTATTAGTATTAGCAGTTTTGGCAGGTTTTGCGTTGCAGGGTATGGCGCAAAACAATAAAGTCCATTTCCGTAGTGTTATAGATACGGCTCTTGAAACAGCATTAACCGATTATGTTCAAAATAGAAATTTAAATTCAGCTACAATGGCTGCAATTCCCTTATTCTTAAAGGGAAGTAACGATACCGCATGGAAATCAATTGATGATTCAACTGTTAAAAAAATTGTAAATACAAGTATAAACCAGATACGTGACACTTCTTTTATTGAATTTTTAATCAATCAAGATATGCCTGAACGTGAATTTGAAAGATATATTAACTTCGCCGAAGAAAGAATGGATGAGTTTGATAGAATATTAAAAAAATTAAGTTCAGATGATGTAGAGTCTTATGAGGGTTTTTCTATACAAGAATACGAAACATGTGAAGCAATTTTGGAATTATTTAAGCAAGTTAAAGAAGAAAAAATGTATGAAAGGATGTCAGAAATAAATGATAATATTGAGAAAATACTCCGCAGTAACTTAGAAACGAAAATGCAACAGTACGAACAATATAATCAAAAATATAACTATTAGTTCTATTTTAACTCTAAAAGGGCTGCTTAGGCAGCCCTTTTTTATTGGTCTTAACGGAAACATTTAAGTTTTGTACGCACGCGCGCTATTAGTTTTGTATAATATCTTATATGAAAAATCTTTTCGATTACGTACAGTATTTAGGATTAAAGTTTTTAGTCGCAATCCTAACCCTTATGCCTGAAAAGTTTGTTATAAAGGCAGGTTGTGTAATCGGACGTCTCCTTACTAAAGTGATGCCAAACCGCTACAAAAGGAGCGTTAAAGATGTTCAAAAAGTATTTCCTGATAAGAGTGAAAAGGAATGCCGCGAAATTGCCCAAAAATCTTGGGAAAATATCGGGCGTATCGTTACGGAATTTGCTAAATCAATTAATCTAAATAAAGATAAAATACTTTCAAAATTTCGTTTTGAAAATTGTGAAGAACTTTTTAAAAATAATCAGGAAGGCAAAAGCGGTATTTTGCTTTTGGGGC
This sequence comes from Elusimicrobiaceae bacterium, assembly GCA_045225155.1. Taxonomy (GTDB): domain Bacteria; phylum Elusimicrobiota; class Elusimicrobia; order Elusimicrobiales; family Elusimicrobiaceae; genus Proelusimicrobium. Next base: position 6,558 of record JBGVBB010000047.1, on the reverse strand, counting down.
ATTTTGCAAATTGGGAAATGCTTGGCCTTGCATTAACGTTAAAGATTAAAAAAATGACCTCTGTCGCTTACTCGCAAAACAACAAATATGTCGATGGGTATATAACAAAACTCAGAACCAGATTCGGCGGAACCTTGATAAGTTCCCATAACCCGTTTTTTACATGCTTTAGAGTACTAAAAAAAGGTGCTTTGCTTGCAATTTTGGCAGACCAAAGCGTAATAACCTCAAAATTTTATATGAATTTTTTAAATAGACCGGCAGAAGTTTCACCAATGCCGGCTGTTCTTTCCCTAAAAACAGGAGTGCCGGTTTATTGTTTGGAATTTTATCGTGACGGAGATAAATTAGTAGCACGTTGCACGGACATAATTTACCCGCCTGATGTGGAATATTCTACCCAAGCAGTGGCGGATTATACAAAACTGTTGCAATCTAAATTAGAAAAGAATGTTCTTGATCATCCGACTGACTGGTTATGGGCACATAATAGATGGAAAAGGGAAGATGAAGCCCGTAAAGCCATGGAGGAGGGCAAAGTCCGTGCCGATTAAAAAATGTAAAACTCCGTCAAACAATAAGGCCGTTTTCCTTGACAGAGACGGCACTGTTATTTTTGAAAAGCCGGGTGTATATTTGGCAGATCCTAAAAAAGTTCTGCTTTATAAAAATACTTTACCGGGGCTTAAAAAACTTTATAAAGCCGGGTATAAACTTTTTATAATTTCAAATCAATCAGGTATCGGGCGAGGTTATTTTGATGAAGACACCATGCTTGCCGTTATGGCTTCAATGCTTAAAAAATTGAAGGGTGTGCAAATAGAAGGTATCGCTTATTGCCCACATGCCCCAAATGAGAACTGTGATTGCCGTAAACCTTTACCTAAAATGGGGCAACAGATTATTAAAGGTTATAAACTTGACCCCCAAAAATGCTTTATGATAGGCGATAAAAAAAGTGATATGGAATTTGCTGAAAATATCGGTGTGGAAGGCATTTTGGTTTTAACCGGTAACGGTAGAAAACAATCAAAAAAATATAAAGCAGATTTAAAATCTTTCAAACATTGTGCCGATTTAAAAAGTGCGGCAAATTATATTTTAGAGGGGGAAAAATGAAAAAGTTTTTATTTATAATTTTTTGTTTTACTTTAATTTGTTCTTGTAAAACAGCACAAAAAGACTTACAGGATCAAACCTTGCAACAAACAAGCCAACAGGTTGAAACACAAGAAGTTGCTGCCAAAGAACAAATTGTTCCAGCGGAAGTTAAAGAAGCAAAACAAGAAGTAAAACCGGTCAAAACAAACGTAACTAAACCGGAAATAAAACCCGAGGTAAAACCCGAAGTTAAACAAGAAACTAAACAAACACTCAAAGAAGAAGTTAAACAAACAGTAGCCCCTATAAAACCTACGGAAATAAAAACAGTTGAAACAAAACTTGACCCTGCAAATCCACCTAAAGAAATTGTGAAAACTGATGACGGTCGTTTAACCCACCCATGGTATTTTATGAAAGTTTCAACCTTTTCTCCGGAAGGTACAGCACCGCGTTGGTTTGGGGAAGAGTTAAATTATAAAATTTCCTGGGCGTTTGTTACCGCAGGGGAAGCAACAATAAAAGCAGATAAACTTTTATATAACGGTACGGAATATGCCTATCAAATTGAAACACTTGCCAAATCTTACCCGGTTATAGACAAAATGTTTAAAGTGCGTGATATAAATATGTCTTGGATAAAATCGGATTTATCAAAATCTTTAGGTTACTGGCAAAGCGTTAGGGAAGGTTCCTATAAACGTGATGAATGGCTTAATTTCGACTATAAAAACAATATTTACAATATGTATAAGCAAAATAAAAAAGGGAATCTTTACAAATATACCACACCTTTTACCGGTACAGAAGTTTTTGACGTGTTAAGTGCTTTATATTATGTAAGAAACCCTAAAATAACTTTGCAAGATACTATTTATTTTGATATAGTTAATGTAAATAAACAATATCCCTTAAAAGTTATCGTACACGGTAAAGAAACAATCAAAACCAAAGCCGGAACTTTTAATTGCATAGTAGTTGAACCGATGATCAGCGGGGAAAGTATTTTTGTAGTAAAAGGTAAAAGTTTAAAAGTTTGGTTAACCGATGATGAATATCGCTTGCCTGTAAAATTAGAAGTGGAAGTGTTTATAGGTTCGGTAAAAGCGGAACTTTATTCCTATAAAAAAGGGGGGAATTTATAATGGCCTCGGAATTAAAAAAATATAATGCTTTAATAGATAAATTTAAAGGTAAAGAAATTATAGTTATCGGTGATGTAATGCTTGACCATTTTGTTAAAGGTAGCGTTAGCCGTATTTCGCCTGAAGCACCTGTCCCTGTTGTAAATGTGGAGCAGGAAGATTTTGTCGCCGGCGGGGCGGGTAATGTCGCAGTCAATTTGGCAGTTTTGGGGGCAAAACCGAAAGTCATTTCCGTTTTAGGTGATGATGCAAACGGTATAATTTTAAAACAATTTTTAGAAAATAAGGGTGCAGATGTCAGTAAAATGGTTGTTGATGAAACACGCCCTACAACACAAAAAGTGCGTATTATTGCCGAACGTCAGCAAGTAGTCCGGGTTGACAGAGAATCAAAAAACCGTATAAATAAAGAAGTTTCCGCAGAGTGTTTAGCTAATTTTAAAGAAGCTTTAAAAACAGCAAAAGGTGTAATAATGTCAGATTACGGCAAGGGTATGTTGTCTGACCATAATATTCAAGATATTATTAAGGCTTGCCGTGCAAAAAATATTCCTGTTTGCGTAGATCCCAAGATTGATAATTTCTTAAAATACAAAAATATTACTTGTATGACTCCTAATACAAAAGAGGCTTGGGAAGGCATGGGCTTGCCACCTAAAAAAGATGAAAAATCAATTTTGGATTTAGGTAAAAAAATATTGAAAACTTTGAAAGCGGATTCCATTTTAATCACACGCAGTGCACAAGGTATGAGTTTGTTTGAAAAGGGCAAAAACCCTAAAATTACCACCATTAAAGCAACGGCAAAAGAAGTTTTTGATGTCACCGGTGCCGGGGATACCGTTATATCCGTTTTAACGCTTGCTTTGGCTTGTAAAGCAAGTTTGAAAGATGCAGCTTTTATAGCAAATAAAGCGGCAGGGCTTGTTGTCGGTAAACTTGGTACCGCAACAGTTACCGCCGAAGAAATAAAAGGAGTTTTAAATAAATGAAAGATACTTTAATCGTTATTCCTGCCCGTTACAGTTCAACGCGTTTGCCTGCTAAAGTTCTAGCGGAAATTGACGGCAAACCAATTATACAATGGGTATATACGGCTTGCAAAAATGCAAAAGTCGGTGATGTTTTGATTGCTACCGAAAACGATAAAATCGTAGAAGCAGCCAAAAAATTTAATGCTAAGGCTGTTTTAACAAGTTCTAAATGCCAAAGCGGAACAGATAGGGTTTTTGAAGCATATAGGAAAACAAAACATAGTTATAAATATATCGTAAATGTGCAAGGGGATGAGCCTTTTGTGCAAGCATCTACAATAAAAAATGTCGTCAAACTTTTAAAGAAGGATAAACAAACGGATATTTCCACTGCTTGTTACCCGTCTTTAGACGAAAAAACAGTTCTTGAACCAAGCCACGTAAAAGCGGTTTTAACAGGTAAAAAACAGGCACTTTATTTTTCCCGTTCAGTTGTTCCGTTTAAAAGAGAAATAACAAAAGACACCGCTAAAGTACCTTTCTATATTCATTGCGGTATTTACGGTTATAAAGAAGCCGCTTTAAAGAAATTTGTTAAACTACCTAAAAGCACATTAGAAAATTTGGAAAAATTAGAACAACTCAGAGCTTTGGAAAACGGTTTAATAATCAAATCAATTTTAATTGAAAAGGCAGGCCCTGCCATTGATACCCCGGCAGACTTAATAAAAGCCAGGGCTTATGCTAAAAAAATTACAAAAAAATAAGGTAGGAGAGTATGTCAAAATTTATTTTTATTACAGGCGGTGTTGTTAGTTCACTCGGAAAAGGTATTTCCGGCTCAAGTATTGCAAAACTTTTGCAGCTTCGCGGTTTAAAAGTTAATATGGTTAAGTGTGACCCGTATATTAACGTAGACCCCGGTACTTTAAGCCCTTATCAACATGGTGAAGTGTATGTTACCAAAGACGGTGCGGAAGCCGATTTGGACCTTGGCACTTATGAACGCTTTTTAGGCGTTGAAATGACACACCATAACACAAATACCGCAGGTTCAATTTACCAAACTGTAATTAACAGGGAAAGGAAGGGGGATTATAACGGTACTACGGTGCAAGTTATTCCGCATGTTACCAATGAAATAAAATCCCGCTTTATTCCTTTTGAAAAAGATTTTGACGTAACTTTAATTGAAATCGGCGGAACGGTTGGTGATATGGAAAGTTTACCGTTTATTGAAGCAGCAAGGCAATTTAAACTTGAACGCGGTTGGAATAATGTAATGTGCGTTCATGCGACCTTGATACCTTATATCGCAAGTGCCGGGGAACTTAAAACAAAACCGACGCAGCATTCCGTAACAAAACTTCGTGAAATCGGCCTTGAACCGGATGTTTTGATTTGCCGCTCCGAGCACCCGATTCCGCAAAATATGAAAAAGAAAATTTCACTTTTCTGCAGTGTTCCGGTTGAAGCGGTAATTGAAGCAAGGGATGTTCCGTCAATTTATTTACTGCCTGAGAATTTTGAACAACAAAATTTAACTGATCTTATAATCAAACGTTTAGGTTTAAAACCAAGAACAAAAAACGACGGGAAATGGTTTAATTTCGTCAAAAAAGCCGCAAAGGTAAATAAAGAAGTACATATCGCCATTGCAGGCAAATATGCCGAATTGCATGATGCTTATAAATCAGTTGCCGAATCGTTAAATTTGGCAGGTATGTCTAACGGCGTAAAAGTAAAAATAAAATATGTTAATACGGAAACTGACAGTATACCGTCCGCTTTAAAAGGTGTGCAAGGTATTATTGTTCCGGGCGGTTTCGGTAAACGCGGTGTAGAAGGTAAAATTAAGGCCATAAAATACGCCCGTGAAAATAAAATTCCTTTCTTGGGTATTTGCCTCGGTATGCAATGTACCGTTATTGAAGCGGCACGCAACTTAGCCGGTTTTGCCGATGCTGATTCAACGGAACTTGACCCTAAAACAAAACATCCTGTTATTGCAATGATGGAAGAGCAAAAAACAGTTAAACTTTTGGGCGGAACAATGAGATTAGGTAATTATCCTTGCGAATTGGAAAAAGGTTCTTTAGCACATAAATTGTATAAAAAGAATGTTATTGAAGAAAGACACCGCCATCGCTATGAGTATAATACCGAGTTCATAAATGATTTGGAAGCAGTCGGTTTACATGTCACCGGTTGGCATAAAAAGACTTTGCCGGAAATTGTGGAATATAAAAACCATCCGTTTTTTATCGCGGTGCAATTCCACCCGGAATTTAAGAGCAGCCCGATGAATCCTCACCCGCTATTTGATGGTTTGGTTAAGGCTGCTTTGAAAGCAAAAAAGTAAAACTTTTTTTGCTATAATATTTATGGTTGATAATTAGGAGAATTTATGAAGAAATTACTTTTTCCTTTAATTGCGATATTATTATTGGGTGCCTGCGCAGGTAGAGATAGATCCGGCAGCAGATATTATGATGAAGAGGAAAAACTTACTAACAGTGCCTTATGCCCTATGCGAAAAAATGATAGAAGATGGGCTAAACAAACCCCAAGAGAGATGCTTGAAAGCAATAAAATACCAAGTATTGAATTTGAGTTTGATAGCACTGTTATAAAGCAAAGATCCTATGATATTTTGGATAAAGTGGCGGAAGTATTAAAAGCAGATGCCAGAATTAAACTCGTTATTGAAGGATATAGTGATAACATCGGTACTAATGAGTATAATGATTGGTTATCAGGGGCAAGAACTTCCGCTGTAAAAGATTATTTAGTATCAAGGGGTGTTACATCTGAATCTATTAAGACCTTTGGGCACGGTAGCAGAAGGCCGAGAAATGCAGCCGATACCCCCGAAGGGCGTGCATGCAATAGGCGTGTAACGATGAGATTCACAACCCGCCCTTGGAGATCAGTTTTTTAGGAGGATTTATGATACCTACCATAGTAGAAAAAAATAATATTTATGATATTTATTCCCGTCTTTTGCAAGACAGAATTATTTTTGTCGGCGGTCCGCAAGGGGAAATCGGTACAGAAATCGCAAATATAATTATTGCGCAACTTTTATATTTGGATGCACAAGATTCTTCCCGCTCAATAAATTTATATATTAACTCCCCGGGCGGTGTGGTAACCGCAGGACTAGCAATTTATGATACTATGCAATATATAAAAGCCCCGATAACTACAATTTGTATGGGGCAAGCAATGAGTTTCGGTGCAGTACTTCTTGCGGCAGGTTCTAAAGGTAAACGCTATGCACTCCCTCATGCAAGAATCATGATACACCAACCCTTAATTTGGGGCGGTTTATCAGG
>JBGVBB010000046.1:0-7562 GCA_045225155.1 Elusimicrobiaceae bacterium | reverse complement strand
ACACACTCCGTAAAATCGGCAGATATTAGTCTATTGATTTAAAAAATACAAATAAAAAATGCCTTACCAAACCGGTAAGGCATTTTTGTTTTAGAAATATTTATTTCTTTTCTGCTTCTTTTTCTTCTTCGTCGTTTTCTTTAACAAGATCACGCAAGTAATCTTCAACAACGCCTTTTGCCCCAAGCCCTAAAGCCAACCCGAAACCAAGGCCCAAAGAAGCAAGAATTCTAACGATTACATGATTGATTAATACGAAGTTAATATCAATTTGTTGTAAAGCAAGCAATACTGCAAAAACCAAAACCACGATATTAACAATTCTGGCAATAAACACACCGCCGCGGATTTTGTTTGCTCTTGCAGAATTTAAGACAAGGCGTTCTACAAATCTGCCAAACAAAGCACCGGCAAACAAGATAATAACGCAGGCAATAAGTTTAGGAATAAAGAGCAAGAATTTTTCAAGTATTACGCTGATTACAGCAAGGTGTAAGGAATCTGCCGCAAGCATGATAAAGATGATCATTACCGCCCAAGAAAGAACAAATGCCAAAACATATGTCGGTGATTTACCGAAACCGATGCGGGAAAGTATTTCGTTTACACCGATTTTTTCGGTATATTGATCAAGGTTAATTTTGTTTAAAAGAGCTTTCGTTAAAGTGCTTGTCCACCTAGATAACAAGAGCCCCAAAAACAACATTACCAAAGCAACAATTATACCCGGTAACAAATCAACCGATTTATTAAAAAGTACTACAAACGGTTCAACCGTTTTATTTGCTAAATTAGCAAGTTCCATACATCCTCCTATTTATACTCAAGTTTTACAACTTTAAATTTACGTTTAGCACGCGGCAAGACGAGGTCAAAAGTTTCCCCCGCTTTTTTACCGAGCATAGCCATAGCCATAGGTGCTTTTACAGAAAGCAAACCTTGTTCCGGGTTGCTTTCCATAGAGCCTACCAAAGTATAGGTTATTTTTTTACCTTTTTCGTCTTCCAAAGTAACCGTGGCACCAATGCGTATTTCTGTTCTATCGACATTAATATCGTCGGTTATTTCGCAATTTCTTAAACGAATTTCAAGTTCATTTATTTTTGCTAAAGTTTCCGCTTGCTTTTCTTTAGCGGCGGCATACTCTGCATTTTCTTTAAGGTCGCCTTGACGGGCGGCTTCGCCGATTTCTTCAGAAAGTTCAGCTTTTATCTTTTTAAGGTTTTCAAGTTCAAGCCTCATTTTCTCATAATTTTTACGGCTTAGATAAAATATTTCACTCATAACTCCTCCAACAACAAATTTATTTAGCAAGTTTCTTTAAAGCCAAGGCCAAATCTTCCATATCAAAAGGCTTATAAAGTATGTCACTTGCACCGCTCTCAATAATTTCTTTATTTAAACTTTGTTTATTCATCCCCGTTATAACAAGAACTTTAATTTGCGGATATTTTTCTTTTAAAGCACGCAAAATATCAAGCCCGCTTTCATCAGGGAAAAACATATCAAGCAAAATAGCATCCGGGACTTTACCTTCACCCAAAACCTTAAACAAGGCAGGCGAACCGTCTGCCGTAGCCAGCACCTCATAACCGGAACTGTCGAGAGCATTTTCTATAGTAGTTCTAAGAACTGCTGAATCATCAACAACAATTATCGTTTTCATATCACTTTAAAGTACCCACAGCCTTAACGGCAATATCAAGTAAAGCATCAGTTTGTTTCTTATCGGAAGCCTCTGCATAAAGGCGGATTATAGGTTCAGTCCCCGACGGGCGGGCGAGAAGCCAGCTGTCATCCGGGAAAATAAGTTTTACACCGTCTATATCTAAAACTTCGGATATCTCTTTACCTAAAATTTTCTTCGGGAATTTCCTTTTTAATTTATCGGCAAAAGTTACAGAATCAAAAATCTTCTTTATTTCAACATCCTGTCTTTCATAACAACTTTTACCGTATAAAGTTTCTGTTTCTTTTACAAGTTCGCTGAGTTTCATCTTACGTGTTGCCATCATTTCCATTACAAATATCGTAAGCAAAAGGCCGTCACGTTCGGGCATAGTTCCTTTCCAACAATAACCGCCGGATTCTTCTGCCCCGAATAAAATATCTTCCAAATAAGTACGTTCCGCAATATGTTTAAAACCAACGGGAAGTTCTTCAAATTCAAGGTTATTTTCGCGTGCGATTCTTTTGGTTAAATAACCCATGGAAAGGCATTGCAAAACTTTACCTTTAAGTTTTTTATACTTCACTAAATAATGTAATAAAACGGCGGAAATTTGCATCGGGGTAATATATTTACCTTTCTCATCAATTAAGGCACACCTGTCACCATCGCCGTCATAAGCAACGCCGAAAAGGCATTTTTTGCTGACAACAGTTTTTTTCAGTTCGCTCAAAGCACTTTCCCTAGGTTCAGGTTTATTACCGCCGAAAGTAGGATCATGCTCCGTATGCAAAGCAATAACACGTCTGGCGGAAAGTAAGTTTTCCAAATAACCGCATGCACTGCCGTACATATAATCTACAGCAACTTTACCTTTCAATGTTAAGGCCTTTTTTAAATTTGCTTTTGAGGAAATATATTTGAAATAGATTTTTTCCAACCCTTCTTTCGGTTCCACATTATGCCCCGGAATGTATAAAGCAGGGCGTTGGTCGATAAGGGCCTCAATCTCTTTAGTAAATCTTAAAGGTACGCTACCGCCGTTCATTTTAATTTTGATACCTAAATATTGCGGTTCGTTGTGGCTTGCGGTAATCATGATAGCAAACCAAAATTTTGTAAAAGAAAGGCAACTTATCATCGGCGTGCTGACAGGGTGTTTAAGCAAAGTAACATCAAGTTTATTTAATTTCAAAATACTTGCTAAATCTGCGGCGACTTTATCGGCCATAAAACGCCTGTCATAACCCACTACGACACCGCCTGTTTTATCTTCCAAATTTGAAGGCATATTGATATTTATAAATGTGGCCAAGGCTTGCCCCATACGTTTAACATTATCAAAAGTAAAATCCCAAGCAATGATACCGCGCCAACCGTCAGTCCCGAATTTTATATTTGCCATATGCACAACTCCTTAAAAAGTGGAGGCGGCAGGATTCGCACCCGCGTCCAAATACTCTTATAATTTAAGCACTACAGGTTTAGTTTCGGTTTTGTAGTAAAAGTGCTTGCCCGAAACCGCTGCGCTTTTACTTGTTTAATTTATCTTAAATAAGAGGAGGCTAAACAGTAACCTTTCTTATAGCATACGGCTGATTGACCGTAAGTTTAATACGCCGTAAATACTAAACTAACGGGTTTAGGCTGCTGCCCAAACTGTATTGTTGGTATTGCCAACTATTTGTTTTAGCCCTATTTTAAGCGGCCTGGCCAACCGCTACCTGCGTTTAAACCTCAGAGGTATCTGTCAAAACTAGTCGCCCCCGAAATTATACTTATATTATTATAGCATATCTTGTCAAAGATAAGATACCTGTTATTGGGCACATATAAAATCATGTTGTTATATGATACTTAAAAATATATAATATTTCTATAATCAAGTTGATCCGGAGAAAAATTATGAACAAGGAAAAAGTAAAAATTGCTATTAACTACATTAATATATACTTTATAGACGTTTTTAAAAAACATTACCGTGATTTTGACGGCGTAGCAACCAGAAGCCAATTTTGGTGGTTCGTTTTAGGCATGTTTGTATGTTCTTTTATTTTTGGTTTAATTGCAAAGATATTAGTAATACTGTTTACCCTTGCAACAATGGTTCCTTGTGTTGCAATAACAGTACGCAGAATCAGGGATACCGGTATAGATTATAGATTGGGGTTCCTTTCCGCACTTTTCTATGTATCCATAATATTGAATTTATTACCGAAATCAGTATTGGAATTCGGCCCTATTAGAATATTGATGGCTCTTTTAAGCCTTGTACTTTTTGTCAGTTTTGTGGCATTGCTTGTTTTCTGCGTTATACCGAGCAAGCAACAAGAATAATATTTACTTTTATCAAACAACCCCCGCTTAATCCGGGGGTGTTTTTATTTATAAGATGTTTACATTTAATGAAATAGGCTACACATCCGCCGTTTAATTTGCTAAAATGTTCTTATACAGTTTAAGAGGTTTTTATGAAAACAAAGAAAGTTACAAACAAGCCTAAAGCCAAAGACTTAACGGTGCTTGATGAAGTTAAACAACTTTATAAGTTTATGGAAGATAATAAACTCTCTTCCTTAGACTATGCAAACAAAGGTACCCACGTTAAGTTAGTACGTGCGGGCATGGCACAAAGTGTTGAGGGGACTTTAAACAATTTTTCCTTCCAAGCGAAAGAAGAAACCAAAAAAGAAATACCTGTATACGGGGCTACGGTCAAATCCCCCCTTCAGGGCATATTTTTTAGGGGTGCTTCACCAAGCGCACCACCTTTTATAAGGGAAGGCGATAAAGTTAAAGCCGGCACACCTATTTGTCTAATTGAAGCCATGAAGGTATTTAACGAAGTTAAAGCACCTTTTGACTGCGTCATTACCAAAGTTTTGATAGATAATGGCCAACCCGTAAAACCGGGCGATATGCTTTTCGGCGTTGAGAAAATCTAGGAGGGTTTATGCCTTTTAAAGAAAATATTGTAGCGACATCTTCAAAAATTCTTGAATTACTTAAAGATAAAGAAAGTTTAACTTCTTGGCAAATTAAAATAAGTTTGAACATCTCAAGTTCACTTTTATATTTGGCTTTAGGATCTTTGGAAAATCAAAACAAAATCATGATTGAACCCGACGGTCTTAATTATAAAGTAACAAAAATAAACGCTTAACCTCAGGTGTGTGAAATGAGGCGGACAATTCATAAAAAATCAAAAAATAAAAGGCAAGAAGGCGGAAATTCCTTTTTCAAGATATTGGTTTGGGTATTTTGTGCCACCGTTTTTTTGTGGATTACTTGGATTTTGTGGGGTAGCTCAGGTACTGCAGGCCCTGCAGGTAAATGTGTATATACTGCATTAAAAGGAACATTAGGAACTGCCGCTTATCTCATACCTTTATTTTTAATTTATTGGTTATACAGATCCGTTAAATATAAAAGTTTAGCCTTCTTTACATTATTGTTCGGTATGGCTTTGGCTTTATCGGGTTTATCTATTTTAATTGCATTTTTAAAATCAGGTTTTACGCATAGTTCCTTAATGGGCGGTATAGTAGGGGATTTCTTATTCAAACACTTATCAGGCGTCGCAGGTAAAAGCGGGGCAATAATCATTGCTATAGCTTGTACATTTTTGGGTATACATGTTTTATTTGCAATTCCTTGGAAAGATACTTTAATTAAATGCTGGGCTTTGATTAAAGAAGATTTTACTGCCTGGAACCAAGCAAAAGCGGAATTAAAACAAAAAATTGCCGAACGCAAAGAAGAAGAAAAGCAAGAAGCAGATTCCGCCCCTCAAGAACAAACCGAAGAACCTGAACCGGTAAAAAAAGTTCCGCCAAAGATTATGCGTGCTACTGCCGAAATGATAAAAACCCCGCAAAGACCGAAAGAAGAAACACCTAAAAAACAAGAAGAAAAACAACAAAACGAAAACGGTGAAAATAAACAAGCAAAAGAATACACTTTACCCCCCCTTGATTTACTTAGAGCGCCGGAAGAAAACAATTTATGCGGGCCAAGTGATGCAGAAATTGCAAAAGCAACTAATTTGCTTGAAACCACTTTAAAAAATTTTGATATTCATGCCACCGTTACGGGCGTTGCACCCGGGCCGGTTATCACGCGTTATGAAATTAAACCTGATGCCGGTGTTAAAATAAGTTCGATAGTATCAATTTCAAATGATATTGCTTTGGCAATGAAAGCCCGCGGTATCCGTGTTGAAGCGCCGATTCCCGGTAAAGATGCCATAGGTTTTGAAATACCTAATGAAAAGCCTATAATGGTTACAGTACGTGAAATTTTGCAGGATGCCTCATTTATCAATTCCAAATATAAAACAACTGTTGTGTTGGGCCGTTATGCCGACGGTGCACCAGCAACTTCCGTTATTGAAAAAATGCCGCACTTGCTTGTGGCAGGGGCAACAAACTCCGGTAAAAGTATTTGTGTACACACTATGATTGCATCTTTGCTTTACAGAGCAAAACCTGACGAAATTAAACTTATGCTTGTTGACCCAAAACGCGTAGAACTTACTTTTTACGAAGGTATACCGCATTTATATGATCCTAAAGTACCGTGCGAAGATGCCGATATTATCAAAGATGCCAATGGGGCAGTTAAATCTTTACAAGCGCTTGTTAAAGTCATGGAAAAGCGCATGAAAATTTTTGAAATTGCAAAAGTTAAGAACATTGAAGGCTACAACAAATGGGCAGCTGAACATAATGAAGAGAAAATGTTCTTTATTATCGTAATTATTGATGAAATGGCAGATTTAATGTTACAAACAAAAGCCGCTATTGAAGATTCCGTTCAACGTCTTACACAAATGGGCCGAGCACTCGGTATACACTTAATTTTATGTACACAGCGCCCTTCAACCAATGTTATCACAGGTGTTATTAAAGCAAATTTACCTTCAAGAATCGCTTTGCAAGTTGCTTCAAAAATTGACTCCCGCGTAGTGCTTGATTCAAACGGTGCCGATGCCTTGCTCGGTAAAGGTGATATGCTTTATTTAGGTATTTCCGATCCTAAACCGAAACGTATACAAGGTTCATATATCTCTGAAGAAGAAATTTCGAAATTAACGGACTTTTGGCGTGCACAAGGCGGGCCGGATTACCCGATCCAAATTAAACCGGAAACTAACCCTAACCAAGGAACGGAAGGGCTTGGTTCTTCAGCCGAAGAAATTATTTCCGCTTTAACTTTGATTTTAGAAAGGCGCCGTGTATCACAAGATTTGCTTAAAGCACATTTCGGATCATCTGCACGTGCAACAAATATTTTGAGCGTACTTGAAATGAAAGGTTTTATTACAAAACCCGAAGGTTCAAACAGATGGGAAATACATTTTGATTTAATTGAATCGGCATTAAACGAACTTAAGCAAAAACAACAACAGCCGGATGAGGAATTTTAATGTTTAAAATAAAAAATATTTTTATAACTTTTCTAACATTGTGTCTAAGTGCTTTGCTTTTTGCCGGGAAAACTGCAAAAACTAAGCCGTTTACACAAGAAGCTGTTATACAAAAATTTATTTCTTGGGACAAAAACTTAAAAACATTAGATGCCTTTTATACTCAAGAAACTTCTTTTGAAGGCATTTTAATTTCAAAAAGTGAAGGACATTTGCTTAAAATGGGGCAAATACTACGCCTTGAAACATTAGAAGAAGGCAAATTAACACAATATGCTTTAACAGATAAAAAAATTATTAATATTTTTGACGCTAAAAGTAATTTGATTACCCAAATGCTTTGGGAAGATTGGCAGGAAACACAACAAAACAGATCTTTATTTGACTTCGGAAATTATGCCAAGATTTTGGAAAACCATAAAATTATTTCTTTTAAAGAACAAGAACAAGGTTATAATTTGGTTT
>JBGVBB010000045.1:0-5732 GCA_045225155.1 Elusimicrobiaceae bacterium | reverse complement strand
TTAAAGACGACATCATACATACCATCTTGAAGTTTTACATCAAAATACCCCTCATCACTCGCCCTTTTTGCCACCTGATATGGAGTAGCACAAGCAATTAATAATATTAAAGCATACAAAATAAAATTTAATTTTTTCATTTTTTAACCTCTTTCTTCTTCATAAAAGGAAATTATTATCATAAATTCTTACACATCTATTTTATAAAATTGTTAGATAGTTTACCACTTGCCGAAGTGGAGTTTTTCGTCAGCAGTATATCTGTATTGTTTCATATCGGGCGCAGTATTATCTGGGTAGCCGATACCGATATAAACAGGCATCATATAATCAGCCGGAACGCCTAATTCTTTGCAAACTTTATTGCCCTCTTCCCCGATAGGAACGCTCATAGAATAAGCCAAACCCTCGGAGGTGGCAGCCAAAAAAATATTTTCTATCACGCACCAAATACTTGCAAAAGCATTTAATTGGTCTACCGATTCGGCCTTCAAAGATTTTGCTTTAAATAAAGGAATAACGACATACGGTGCATTAAATAACATATCATACTGACGCGGTACCGCATATTTATACATTTTCTGCTCAATAGTTTTATTGGGCCAAGAATCAATTGGATTTTCTTTTTTAAATTGTTCCACGCCTTCTTTGGTAAATTTTAGGGCTTTTGTTTTTTCTTCCGCAGTATGCAAGATAATAAATTCCCACTCACGCATATGATTATGTGTAGGTGCTTTTAGACCTGCATCAATAATGCGTTTTATAGTACTAATATCTACATCTTTATTTTGCCACTCGCGAATAGTTCTTCTTTTATTTATTGCTTCGTATAATTCCATATACATTAGCACTTTTGGCCCATTTCATAGGCTTCTTGATAAACAGGAAGTTTTTTAATTTCACCCACTTGCCAAGCACCTACACCATAGATTATGCCCTTTTCTTTAGTACCGTCGAGGCAATCACGCGTAAAACCGCGTAAGCCCTCAACAGCGGGTTTTAAATTGGCCTTTTCAGTATCGGCGGCAGATAAAATAAAATAGAAATCTTTATTCGTAATATTTGTATATCTTGGAACGCAACGGTCAATAAATGTTTTAAGTTGCCCGTCCATAGTATAGAAATATACAGGCGTCGCAAGCACGATAACATCAGCCTCTACCATCTTTTCAAGGAGTGGTTTCATATCGTCTTTTTGCACGCAATTATGTGTACTGTTGCAAACACCGCAACCCAAACAATAATTTATTTTACGGTCACGCAAAAAAACTTTTTCTACGTTGTGCCCGGCTTCTTTGGCACCTTTTAAAAATTGGTCACACAATAAATCGGAATTACCGCCCTTTCTCGGGGATGCGGAAATAATTAAAACTTTTTTACTCATAAGCCCTCCACGGTTAAAGTATATTATGATATATTACAGTATATTATAATTAAAGTCAAGCATTAATATCCGTTAAAAACGTTTATTTACTTGCATATGAAGTGACATATAACTCATATGACGGTTACCATGCCCTGTTATACCGCTTGGGGCATTATGGACCAGTTTTTCCGTCTCATAACGGAAGGAGTTATAACGCGTCTCAAAACCCATAGACCAACCGGTATTAGATATATCAAATTCAAACCCGGCACCGATAAACCATGCAAGAGAAGTATCTATTTTCTTTTTATCAAAATCTACACCGCCTTTATGAATATGCATATCTTGTTGCGTAATTGCCATACCAAGGCCGACCGGCATATAAAGACGAACCGGGTTAGAGGGATTTGCAATAAACTTCGCCGATAACATGGTATTTAAAAGTTTGGTTTTATCGTCCACTTTATCGGTAGAAACAAAAAAGTCACCGCCGTCAAAATCACCATATGCGATATCTGCCCCAAGGCCGATATGATCCGTAACCATATAATAATAAAACAAACTGACTTCCGCACCAAGGGTGCCCCAATCTACGCGGTTATCAGTCGGGTAAGATATGCCTGAATTTTCCAACTGAAAGCCAAGACCTAGACGACCGCCTAAAATATGTTGCCTTTCGCTAAGTTCCGCAAAAACAGGCACACATAAAAATAATACTACTAAAGATATTATTAATTTCTTCATAATTTGCTCCGAATTTATGTATATAAAAATTGTATCATTTTTTATAAATATGATTTGTGCAATGCATAATTTTTGTTGTATACTTTTATTATAGTCAGGAGATAAAATATGAAAAAGTTATTAGTAGCATTTTTAATAATCGCAAATTGTTTTGTTGCTTTGCAAGCGAGGACAATTTCCACAGATAAATCTAATTTTGCGGAAATCGGCACCGTAATTGATGATGCCGTTTACGATATAAGATATTATTCTTCAAATAATTTTACAGGTAATAAAATAGACGGCTATAAAGCACCTAGGGCATATTTGACTAAAGAGGCCTTAACAGCACTTGCGAAAGCCGCTGAAGATCTAAGAAAACAAGGTTATCGCCTTGTAATTTGGGATGCTTACAGACCGCAAAAAGCGGTAGATAATTTTGTAAGGTGGATCAAAAACCCTGAAGATCCGGGAGACAAAACATTTTTCCCGGAACTTAAAAAATCTAATTTAATTGCCGGTGACTACATTGCTACAAAATCAGGGCATACACGCGGAAGCACTGTTGATTTAACAATAATTAAAAAGGACGGTTCCCCTGTAGATATGGGCGGAACTTTTGATTTGTTTTCAGAAATTTCCCACTACAAATACCCTAATATAACACCTGAACAAAAAAAGAATAGGGAAATTTTAAGAAATGCTATGGTAAAAGCAGGCTTTAGGGGTATATACTCCGAGTGGTGGCACTATACTTTAAGGAATGAGCCTTATAAAGACACTTATTTTAACTTTGACGTTGAATAGTTAAACGATAAATTTAAAAACAAAAACCCCGTGTTTTTGACACGGGGTTTTTAAAAATAAACTAAATATTAGTAGGTAATAGTAACTGGATAGTTAGCTTGATAAGTACCTACTGCTTGGTTCTCAGAAACATTTAATGTTCCACCGACCAAGAACTCTGATGCTGAACAAGTAGAAGTACAATTATGCTGGAGATTATTTACTGTCATGCTATCAGAACCACTTTGAATAGTTATTGATGCGGGAAGAGAAATAGCATAAGTAACACCTGACGTAACATTAGAAACTGTAAAACGATCCCTAGTGCCTGTATTACCTGCCACACCTTTAACAGATCCCGTATAACTTATTGCCCCGGTAGACGCATTAACAACAGCTGTACCGCCACCTGAGGTCGGTTTTATTAATGTACCAAAGTCCAAAGAAGTACTATCATCATGCTCTAATACTAAAGCTTCAACAATTTTTGCTTTAGCTTCACCGTTATCTGTGGACGTATTAGTAGCTTGTGCAAACGCAAAGTTTGCAATAAATACAAATACTACTGCCAATAATATATTTTTCATAAATTCCTCCTCCTTTAAGTTTTTACTAAAATATACTTGTTTTTATTATAACAGATAATACGCAAAAAAACAAGGGGTGTACTTCTTAAAATCTGAAAAAGATATCTTTTAAATTGCTCACAGACTGTTTAGAGTATTTCTTTAATAATTTAATAATGTTCTTCCAAGAAGATTCTCTTTCATCTTCTTTTTTATTCTCTTTTATTTCTGCCTTTTTAATATTATGTGTTTTGTTTTTTGTATTAGGCATTTCTTTTTTGACCTCTTCATCCGAAAAAGGACATTCGGCGACTTCACCTAACAATTCTTCTTGTTCCGGTTCTGATATTGTTTCTTCATTAAGGGTTTCCTCTTCTTCATATTCTTCCTGATCTTCCTCTGTATCTGTTTGATTTAAGATGATATCTCTTATCTCAAGTTGTTCAAATTTGTTAAGGGTTATTTTTACTTGTTTAGACTGTTCCAAATCTAAATCTTTACTTTGGTCTTCGTCAATAACAATTTCATATTTACCCATAGGTAATTGTTGGAAGATATAATAACCGTCGTATTCCGAGATTTTGCTCTTTACAAGTTCTTTGGTATCTGCGTTATATAACTTTAATATAATGCCGCGTGCTTCTTTACGTTTATCATTATCTTTAATGTATACGGTACCTTCAATATCACCTGTACCTACCACAGGGAAGTCCATATACATAACTTGTGCCGGCCTTAATTTGATTGTTTTATCACCTGACACATTTAATAATGATAAAGTATCTTGTACATTGCTTGTATTTAATACGACATCCATACGTCTGTACGCAGGAATATGCGTTATTATTTTTTTACCGTCTTCAGTTTCATGTCTGGAATCAAGGGTATTGATTCTCGGTTTTAAATTAAATTCGGCATCCGGTAATATAACTTCGTTTTCATCATAAATTCCGTTCATATTCGCATCCATAAATGCCATAGCGGAGATTGCACCTGTGCCCTGCAATTTAGATGCGGATGTGTATATATGGCCGTTACGTTTATCAGGTAACACGCCAAGGTTATAACTGATAAAAGCATAATTATTATGACGGTTTGATGTGCCTACTTCAAAAGAAAAGAAACCGATTTTTGTCGTCCAGTTTAAACTTGCGGAATATAAACTTTCATATCTCTTGTTTTCCATATCACGGGCAACATAATCGTACTTAAGCCCCAGTTTTAAACGTTGTGTTAAATTGCGGTAAGCGGAAATTTCAGCATTACGCAAACCGTGATAAATTAAATCATATAAAGTATTGCTCCTCAACATCCATTGCCCATACAGTTTGTTTATGTTTAAACCGATGTTTTCCGATTTTGTTGAAGAAATATAATGGGAATTTTGATAAGTTAAATTAACATAAAAATTATAAGGTAAATTTTTTGATAAAGAGGCATAATGCTCAATTTGGTTGCGTCCGGTAGCTAAGTTAAAGTGATATAAATAATAAGAGAAAGGGAAAAACCCCAATATACCAAAATCAAGCGTTTTACTTACCCTAAAAGAAGTTTGATTTTTTATATGGGTAGCACTGTAAATATTACGGCTTAAAACAGCATCACCGAAATAATTATTTTCAAAAATAATGTCCCAATCATACACCGATGTTTGTGCATAATAAGAAAGTGTGAGGGCCTGCTCTTTAAAATCTGCGATGGTACTTAAACTTGAAAATATACCGTAAGCAAACAAAGATAATTCCGCCGCTGCAAAAGTTTTATCACGGCGGACATAAGTGCTTGGCGGATATTCAAGTGGTACCTCTAAAGAATCTGCGATAGCGGAAAGTGTTAAGGTTAAATTATCGGTTATACCGTAGCCAAACTCCCCCATAGCGTAATGGCCTAAAGAGGTATCCCTAGGCTTATCACGCAATTCAACCAAATATCTGTTTTTATTTACATAATTTAATTTAACACGGGTTTTGCCTTTATCTAAAATATTACCGTTAAAGAATAAAATATCGTACTTTTCTTTTACCTGCCCTTGCGGCCCGTAAAAAACAAATTTGAAAACGTTTTTACCGAGCAAAAGCGGTATGCCGGTAAATTCAAAAAAGCCGTCCTGTGAAGTGTTTTGATAACCGAGCATTTCCCCGTTACGGTAGAGTTCCACTTCCCAACCAAGCGGTAATTCCGAACGGACATTATAAGTTTTACCGTCGGTATTAAAAATATCATCCGTTGACATTTTTATACCCCAACCGTTTGGCGCGCCCTGGTTTTCCAAACTGCTATAAGAATAAATA
>JBGVBB010000044.1:0-11308 GCA_045225155.1 Elusimicrobiaceae bacterium | reverse complement strand
CGTAAAGAACGGGAAGTAAGTGAATAATTATCAAAAAAACCTTTTTCAAAAGAAAGGTCAAGGGAAATTTCTTTATCTAAAAACGGGGTTAAGGAAAATTCTTTATTTTCTTCTATCGGTAGAACATCTTTACCGATTTTTATCGCAGTATTTTTTACTATATGGTTTCCGTCCACTTTAAAAAGAATTTTACCTTCATCAAATTGATAAGGCCAATCTTGCAAATTTAAATCCCATTTAAAAATATCTTTGTTGTAGCCGGACTGCATAACATCAGATACTGTATATAACAAAACAATACTGTTTTTCCCTATACGTAAATATGGATTTACCAAAGCATCGATATGGATTTTATCATCAACCGGTTTCTGGGTAAAATCTACATATTTCCCATTAATAAATACAGAAATTTTTTTCAAATTTATATCTTCGTCAATAATGCGTTTTAATGCCGGTAAATTTATTATCGAATCCGTATGAAAGGTTATTCTTTCCTCTATTTCGGCGGAGGCATCTTGCCTCAAAATAATTTTAGCACTGTAATTAAAATCTTCCTGTGCAAATGAAGGTAAAGCACAAAAAAACAATAAGAGGAAAGTTAAAAAATTTTTCATAATTTTATTATACAAAAAACCCATACCGATTTGGTATGGGTTTTAATTAATTGCTTATATTTTACTCTAAATTCTTAGGTGTAAAAGCGTTTGGTAAATACTCTTTAAGTTTACGCATTACAGGCGGTTTTTTGTCCTGTAAATTAAGTGTATAGATAGGGGCATCGGGGCGCGCGAATTCCGCAATAACCTGGCGGCATGCACCGCAAGGGGTAGCTTCGGGCAATTTAGGGTCTTGCGATACTATGATATAGAGGGCGAGTATTTCCTTTTCACCTTCGCTGATTGCTTTAAATATGGCACAGCGTTCCGCGCACATTGTCAAACCGTAAGAGGCATTTTCAATATTTGTTCCGCCGTAAATTTTACCGCTTTTGGCAAGTGCCGCCGCCGCAACGCGATACTGTGAATAAGGCGAATAAGAATTTTTTAAACTCTCTTTTGCTTTTTTAAGTAATTTATTTAATATCGTTTTTGAAATTTTCATAAACCCTCCTAAGACTGTCTAATCATTATAGCAATTTTTTATTAGGTTTTTCACTTTATTTTAAAAAAATTTTTATGACATAAAACATTTCAAAACCCGAAATTTAGACCTAAATTTTATAGGCCCTTAAAAATGGTGTATACAATACAAAAAGTACAAAAAATAAACTAATCTAAAATAACTAAAAACTAATTACTTGACATTAGATTAAAATAATGCAAATATATTATATCAGCAAAATTTTGCTGACTGCAACTTAAAGGAGGTTGTATGAGAAAACTAATAACTGCGGTGTTTGCGTTCGCTTTATGTTTTGGGGTTTCCGCTAACGCCGTTGCACAAACTCAAAATGCCAAAACAGAAGGCCATGGCTATGACCAAGGCCGCCAAATGACTGAACGCCTAAATATGCAAAGTGAAATGCAAGCACGTGAGGGCATAGTGTATGTCACACCGCTTATTCACGAGTATATTTATGAGGATATGACGGAAGTAAAAATCCCGGCACGCCATGAAAGACGTTTGGGTAGTATGTATACTTACTATTATAATGAAGCGGACAGTGCCTATTCCAACTTCAAAAAAGGCCTAAAGGAAGATTATGGCTTTTCCTATGGTTTAGATTGGTCAATAACTGCACAACGCGGCGCACCTAACGGGCATAAAACCGCTTTGCAAAATATCTACTATCCTTATGCTCAGCTTGACTTATTTAACACACACTCTTTGCTTGGCTCGGCACAAGTTAATTTTAACTACACACTTGTTAGATATTGGGGGCTTTCAGGCCTTAGCGATAATTTGGGTGTTGCAACACCTGTTAATGACTATCCGGGCAGGCAAAATTTGTTTTCCCAGTTGACATTTAATCATACTTGGGGCGGTGCCTTAAGTTGGTTATCTTGGGCAATAGGTCAATATCCGTTATATAATTTTGACGGTACAACCTATAATTCCAACCAACAAACGGGATTAATAAACTATGCAATGTCCCAAAACGCAAGTGCTACTTATCCGCAGGCGAGTTTCGGTGCTTATGCCGAAATTACCCCGACGGAACAACTTACATTTGCAGGCGGTTACCAGGATGCCACAAATGTTACAGGTTCTGTAATGCGTGTTAATACCGCCTTTGACGGTAAATATACGGGCTTTGGTTCCGTAACTTATACACCGGCAAATGTTTTCGGTTTAGGTAAAGGGCAATATTCCGGTTTGGTTTACTATCAACCTTCAGTTGAAAAACAACTTGGGCATTCAATGGGGTGGAGTTTGAATATGGAACAAAACCTTTGCAATAATCTTGTTATGTTTGGCAGGGCAAACGGTTCTACAAACAGTGTCTCGCCGATAAAAAATTCTTATATGCTCGGTATGTCATACGTTAATCCTCTTAACAGGAATCCGCTTGACACAATCACCTTCGGCGTTGCATATAACAGGATTGCAAGGGATGTTTACGCCCCTGCTTATGTCCGCACAGGCGAAACTGTTTTTGAAGCACAATGGGTTTGGGGTTTAGGTTCATACTTCACAATTACGCCGGACTTACAGATGTATAACCGCGCCGCATTTAAAGCAGACAGCGGTTGGGTAAGCGTCTTTACTTTACGCGCAACTTTAATGATTTAATTTGATGTTAAAAAAGGGGGGAATAAATGAATAATGAATACGGAACAAGATACCCGACACTAGCCTTTATTTCAGGCGGTGCGGGGCAAGCAAACGACGGCATCCCGCCGCAACCGTTTGAAACTTTTTGCTATGACAGTGCATTACTGCAAGCAAAAATCGAAAACTTCAATGTAGTGCCTTATACTTCTGTTTTACCGAAGGAATTATTTGGCAATATCGTGCCTGTTGAGCAAGTTTGTAAAGACTTTAAACACGGTGCGGTGCTTGAAGCCATTATTGCCGGCAACGGTGCAAAAATTGAGGACCATAAAGCCATAGCGACCGGTATCGGTATTTGCTGGGGGAAAGATTCAATGGGCAATTTTATCGGCGGATGGGCTGCGGAATATGTGGAATATTTTGATACCCATATTGATAATGATATTGCCAAAGGCCATGCGGAAATGTGGCTTAATAAATCCTTAAATCACGAACTTGAAATACGCGGTGTACAAAAACACAGTGAATTTCAATTTTGGCATAACTTTATAAACATTACACAACCTTTTGCGTATTGTTTGACGGTTATGGGTTTTTTAAACTTCCAAAATGCGGCACCTGTTGTGCTGCATAAGTAGGGTTTAACTTGGGGGTATTATGGGGGAAAACAACCAAAATAACAACGGCAAGCTAGGCGTAATCGGGCTTGCGGCAATAGTTATAAGCTCTATGATAGGGGGCGGGATTTTCTCCCTCCCCCAAAATATGGCGCAAGGCGCAGCGGCAGGTGCGATACTTATTGCCTGGGTTATAACAGGCATAGGTATGTACTTTATTGCAAACACATTCAGCGTGCTTGCCCGCGTCAAGCCGGACCTTACTGCCGGCATTTATATGTATGCCCGCAACGGTTTTGGGAACTATGCCGGGTTTTCTATCGGGTGGGCCTATTGGCTTTCCCAGATTTTCGGAAACGTGGGTTATGCAGTTATAACGATGGATGCTTTAAATTATTTCTTTCCGCCGCATTTTGCAGGGGGGAATAATTTGCTTTCCATTATTTGCGGCTCAGCATTAATTTGGATCTTTAATTTTATTGTTTTACGCGGTGTAAAACAAGCCTCGGTTATGAACGTAATCGGTACTTTTGCAAAACTTGTACCGCTTGCTTTGTTTATAATTATTTGTATTTTTGCCTTCCACGCCGGAAGTTTCAATTATGATTTTTGGGGCAACCTCGGCGCAAATGCAAAAAGTTTGGGCGGTTTTGAAACGCAACTTAAAAGCACAATGCTTGTAACGCTTTGGGCTTTTATAGGTATTGAAGGTGCGGTTGTGTTATCAAGCCGAGCAAAAAGCCAACAGGCGGTAAGTAAGGCGACATTTCTTGGTTTTTGCGGTTGTTTAATTATTTATGTTTTGCTTTCGCTTTTACCTTTTGGTTTTATGAGCCAGGCGGAAATTGCAAAAATAGCAAACCCTTCAACTGCAGGAATTTTGGAACATCTTGTCGGCCCATGGGGCAGTTATTTAATGAATATCGGGCTTTTGATTGCCGTATTATTTAGTTGGCTTGCCTGGACGATGATTGCCGCACAAATACCGCAATCAGCGGCGCTTGACGGTACATTTCCTAAAATTTTTGCTAGGGAAAATGATAAAGGCACACCG
Organism: Elusimicrobiaceae bacterium; assembly: GCA_045225155.1. Classification (GTDB taxonomy): domain Bacteria; phylum Elusimicrobiota; class Elusimicrobia; order Elusimicrobiales; family Elusimicrobiaceae; genus Proelusimicrobium. Next base: position 6,922 of record JBGVBB010000044.1, on the reverse strand, counting down.
TCCGTTTCTTTATGGGTAACAAGCATAATTATGCAACTTGCAATGCTGCTGGTTTACTTCTCAAATAATGCGTGGAACACTATGCTTAGCATAACAGGTGTTATGGTTTTGCCTGCATATATTTTCAGCACACTTTATTTATGGAAATTAACCGAAGACGGTGAATATCAAAAAATCACACCGCATGGCAGATTCTTTGCTTTAATCAGCGGTATTTTCGGTACTGCTTTCGGGCTTTGGCTGATTTACGCGGCAGGGCTTAAATATTTATTTATGGCCTTTGTGTTTATTGCACTCGGTATACCGGTCTTTATGATTGCAAGACGCCAAAATGCACCGTCAGAACCTTGCTTCAGCAAACATGAAAAGGTGGTAATGGTGTTGATTCTATTGATAGCATTTGCGGCCATTTACGCTTTTACGGGGGGGTTACTCACCTTGTAAAGAGTAATAACTGACTACACGCCCTTTGAGTAGTTGGGGCAAAAAAACACCCCCGCAAACATCATCCTGCGGGGGTGTTTAAATTATAGATTCAATGCACTTTCAAGTTTGCCAAAAAATTCCGTGGCCTTTTCTTCAAAATATAAATCGGTAATCGTGTTAGTATATGCCGACGGTAAAGTGTTAACTTCAATAATTTTGCCGCCGTTTTGTTTTACTAAATGCGGTAAAGCACAGGCAGGCATAACTTCACCTGAAGTACCTACTACAATCATCAAATCACTTTGCTGTGCAAGTGTAACGGAATCTTGATAAACAGTGGGGGGGATGCCTTCCCCGTAAAACACAAAATCAGGTTTCAGTAAACCTTTGCAAGATGGGCAAGAAGGCAAATCTTCATTTAAATTTACTTCTGAAACTTTATATCTTTTACCGCAAACTTGGCAAGTTAAATAACTTAAAGTACCGTGGAATTCATAAACAATTTTACTGCCTGCCTCTTGATGTAAATTATCAATATTTTGCGTAACTATTCCTTTAAGTAAACCTGCCCTTTCCATTTTTGCAAGCACTTCATGGGCTTTGTTTGGTTTGCTTTGTGCCGTCATGGAATAAAAAATTTTTTTGATTTCGGCCCAACTTTCTTTTGGGTGGGAGTTAAAGAAATCAATTTCAATATATTTTGGGTCATACTTTTCCCAAAGGCCGCCCTTACCGCGAAAGCAAGGAATACCGCTTTCAACGGAAATACCTGCCCCGGTAAAAGCCGTAATAAATTTTGCTTGTTTAATTAGATCTAAAACTTTTTCCATAATTACCTCTCAAGTAAGAAACCAACAAATACTATTATATAAAATAGTTTAACGGTTCATAGGTTCTATACTGAAATTAGGCGTTACTTGAAATGCAGGTGTTATGAGGTCCGGCCTATATTCCAAGTGCGGATCAAAAGTTTTTAATTTCGGTCCCAAATTAAGATTCGGGGAATTAAATGTTGTTGCAGGCATAGGTGAAGCCAAAGTTCTAAGGCCCGGGTTATGGGATTCGGCAACTAAACCTAACGGGGCTAATAATCCGCCGCCGTTAACAGTTTTTAAAGCAGGCTTGGAGTGCATACCGAAATAACTCAAAGCAGCACCCAACCCCAACGCTATAAGAGGCACATCCATAACTTCTTGCCAAGAAGTATTTTTCAAACTTACCATATCGAATTTATCTTTAGTCTGCAAACCGTCTATATTTCTATCGTTCATATAGCCGTATAAATACGGAACCGCAGACATACCTATATAAATCGTAGGATAAGAAACGTCCCAACTTGTAACCATATGCTTAGGGGCATTTAATTCCATCGCAAGTTTACTGTGCCCGTAACGTAAAATACTGCTTGTTATGTTTGAAAAGCCTATAGAAGTTAATGTCAAACCTAAAGCGAATGATAACGGATCATCTTGCGTAGCAAGTAAATAAGAACCGGCACCTGCTGAAAGAAGACTGGCTGTCAGCAAGTTCCTGTAACCTAAGATATTATCACCGCCCATTGCTCTTAAAATCGGTTTTGAATTCATCCTGGTAATGAAAGCCGGAGCATTAAGCCCGAGTAATGCAATTACAGGAACTAATTCTTCCGTACTTATTTTATTTCTTACATATTCGCTTGCCATTGAGTTAGAATAAGTGTAAAGTAATGATGATTCCGCACCGGCAAGCAAAGCACTTGATAAAGTTAAAGGCAATAAATCTTTCCTAAATAATAGGCCGTAAGATGATCCGACATCTTTAAAAAATTCCCTTGTACTTGTAAAAGCATTGGGGCTTCTGCCGATTTTTTGGTTAAAGTGAACTTTCTGTAATTTGTATAACGCTGCACCCGCAATTGCAAGCATTACAGGGTAAGAGAAGGAAAAGTCAAACCAATGTTTTTGAATAGGTTGCCCATTGGCATCCAAGTAATAAGACCCGTCGGGATTTGTAAAATATTTCGGCCTTATCTGGTCAATACCTGCCCCGATTATCGGCGGTAAAACCAACATAAAGGAGGAAATACTCTTAAATGCTACTGCCTTTAATGTTCCGCTGCCGCCGCCGATTGATTGAATTAACGGTGAAAAAGATCCGCGAGTTAAAGTTGTTGCTAACCCGATAAGTAAAGCTGACGGGTAAAGTAAATACGGGGAAGGTTTAGAGAACGGGTTATCTGCCTGTATACCGCCAAACCCGTTAAAACCGCTTAATACGGGGATTGCCAAAGAACCTAAGGACAAATACATGGAAGTCTTTAACATCTTAATGGCACCGAATTTTTTAACAAAAGGTGAAACAAACGGTGTTGCCGCTGAAAGTAAATAAGGGGCGATTAAAGATATAAAGGTTAATTCCTTCATATCCATTTCAGGATAGTTTCTGCTTAACGGATAAACCAAACCGGTAGAAGCAACGCTTAATGAAACCATTGATTGCAAATATAAGGCATTGACTTTATTTACCCCGCCCATGAGTTTGATTTTCCAAGGGGCTTCAATACCGGTCTCTTTAGCAAAATTTAAGAAATTTCTTATCTGATATTTAGGTAAGAAGAAAGCATCTTTAGTTGTTACAGGTAATTGCTCCGCACCTTTAAAAACACTGATTGCACCGCCTAAATCTTCGTTAACAAAAACTTTTAAACCGTCATATTTTTTATATGTTCTTAAAGTTATGCCTGTCTCAATTTGTTTACCGTCTTTAACTAATGTAACGGTACCGGTCCCACCGAATAATTTTTCTTTATTTCTTGCGAAGACATTCCTGAAATTTCTTGTCCAGAAAGAATTTGCTTCTTTAGGAATAAATTTAAGGTCTATTTTACCTGCTTCACCTAATCTTGCGGAAGCACGGGCAAAAGCCCCTACACTTTCAGGATCTTCAAAAACTAATTTAAAAGCAGATAAGTCAAGAGCCTCATTTTCATTTTTGAAGAATTTTAATACCATTCTTCCGTCTTCTTCTACCATAGAAACGAACTTCGGCAACTGTTCGGAAAATGAAGGCATCTTTTCACCTATAATAAAATCGACGCCGATTCTTGTCCTGTTTTGAGAGCCACCCTCTAAATACCCGGGTAAAGATACAGGATTTTCCGCTAAATCTTTTGCTGATTTAGCACTCTTTGCAAGGTTAATAATGTGGGTATCTGCTTCCCCAAGTGCAACCTCAAAATCTGCACCCTTAAAAAATTCAGCTAAAAATCTTTGATCTTCCGCTCTTAACGGGGAAGCGGCAACTAATTTATTTACTTCTTCAAGGAATAATTCTTTGAAATTAGCACCTTTTTTGAATAATTTTGAAACTCTGTATCTTGATTTTGCATTAGTCATTGCGCTGGATACAATCTCATCAACAACTTCCGCAACTTGGGTAGGTGTTTCGGCATTTTTTAATAATACAAATGTTCCTATATCTTTATCAAATTTAATTCCTTTTACCAATCCGTTTAAACCTTGTGTTACACCGGATAAATTTAAAGCTTCACCGGATTCGTTTAATAATACAAATACACCTAAACCTTTATCGTATCTGACACCTTTTACTGCCCCGGCTAAACCTTGGGATAAATTAGGCACGACGTCCAAAGCCGCTAAAGAACCTTGAACTTGATTTCGAACTGCATTAGTGTACTGAGCGGAATTTCTTAAAACATTTAATCTTACTGCATCTTTATAGCCTTTTGAAGCATTTTTTAATTTTTTACCGAAATTAGTAGCTTTTACAACTATTTTTTGGCGCATAAAAGCTGTTTTTGTATATCTGGCGGCTACTTTTGCTAATGCGGGAATATTTTTAACTGTCAATCCCACTTTTGCCATTCTAAAAGCATTAAATACACCTTTACCTAGAGAAAACGCTTTATGGGCAATGTTAAAAATACCGGCAACAAATTGAACCGCCACATAGATATCAGCAAACATTCCTATTCCGGTAGTCACAGCTACCGTTATTTTGCGGTTTTCTTTTTTGGAACGGCGTTCATTATCAATAATGATATATTTTGACTTCAAAAATCTTTCAGGTATTCTGCCTTTAAATGCTTCGTAAAGAGCGATATCAAGTGAAAATTCTTCCTGCACATTTAAGTCACCCATTCCTTCGTTCATAATATATAAGGCCAACATTGCCTCTGCATCGCCGTTAAAGGCTTCTTGTGCTAAACCGTAATAATTGGATTCAGTGTTATTTATTTTTTGCATGGCATAATTATATGTATTTTGATCGAAATTATGTGTTCGTCCATCGCTAGTCATATATTGTGCCCCGTAAATAGGCTTTGGCAAACTATATTTGCCTGCCCCGCTTTTACCGCTGAGCAAAGCACCTACCAAGAAAGGTTTTATGCCCCCACAACTAATTGAATATTTTGCTAAAGTTTCTTTTTTTACACCCGAAGTTTTACTGACATTACATTGTTCCACCCCAAATTCTCGTAAAATTTTTAAAGAACCTTCGGAACCTTCTTCGGCAAGCATTAGGGCTATATCGGAATAAATATTTTGGTATTTATGGTCTTCACTCCAATAATCGCCACTTTCAGATACATGCCCGCGATATTTACCATGTGCATTTGCGATCAGCTGAGGAATTGACATAAAGTTTAACTTATCCCAAACATAAGACCATTTAAACCCATGTTCTTCTTCTGTATGTTTCTTTAAAATATTTCTTACCCAGTCATATTCTTTTAATGTAAGTAACCCGGATATCCCGTGAAGTAAAACCGTAAAATTTGCTGCTGTTTCTTTATATCTTTCTATGGTGTCAAATATAATTTTGGCATCACCGCGTTGATCAGTTAAAACACTGATACCGAAAATAGCACTAGTAAGATCAGGGCAATAGCCTTTTGTTTCACAGGGATTTGTAAAAATGCTTTTATCGTTACCGACTTTTGCACTTTCTCTCTCTATAACTTTGCGGTATATATTAAGCAATATTTCTTTTTGTTCTTGGCTGTAAATATGTTCTTTATTCTTATTTACAAGGGTAGTTATTACTTCGGTTAAGGCTAAAATATATTCTTCTACTTTAGAAGGCTCTTTGGCATATAAATTCATCAATTCGTTATATAAATCTTTTACATGTTGAAAAAATGCTTCTTCCGCACCTGCTTTAAGTTCACGCAAAAACCCTTCAAAATCATTATTTATTTCGTCTATCTCTTCTTGAAAATATGTGTCAATTTTTGTAACGGCATCTTTATAATTCTTTTCTATATTTGCTAAATTTTCGGCTTTCCAATTTGCTATTTCTGTTTTGGTAAAATTTCCCTCGGCCAAATATTTGGCTTCTTCCTTTTTTAACTCTGCCAAGAGCCCTTTACGAGTTTCCTGTATTTCCTCTTTGGCCTTATTTGCCTGTTCTTGTATACCTTGCAAATATTCTTCTTTAAGTTCCTGATCGGTTTTCGGTTTAGGTTTTGATTCCGGATCAAAATGTTCTTTTATTATATCACCTTGCTCATCCCCCAAAATTTCCATTACAATTTCATGTGCACGTCTGTGTGTATCATCACTCATTTTACGTTTTTGTTCTTCAAAGAAGGCATTTTGTATATCTCTTTGAATATCTGCTTTAGTGTGATCAAAATATGTATTATCTATTGCTATTTCCTGGACTTCAATATCCTTAAAAGACTTATGAAAAAATTCCTGCCCGAAAGCAGGAACAGTAGTATTGTAAATTAGAGCGGCACTCAACCCTAAACATATGGTTTTTTTAAGAAATTTGTTTTTTATGAAGGACATTGTTTTCTCCATTAGAACTTTTCTTACTTAAATATTAGCAGTTATCAGCATAATTCTCAAGGGTTTTTGGACCTATTTTGAACTAGGACTTTAGACCTAATTTGTTTAGATTAGTTACGACGATAACGATTTTTCAAAGAATGGGAGGACATCCCACAAACAACCTTTTTGTAAAAATTTATATTTTTTACAAAAATCAATCAACTTTTCCCTTGTTAAAATGTGCTAAATATTATAATATATCACTATGCTTAAGTTTATCTTGCGTCGCCTTATTGCTTTGCCCCTGGTTTTGCTTGGGGTGAGTTTCTTTTTATTTTTACTTTCTTCAAATTTACCGCCGGAAACACGCGCCGCATTATATGTAAAAGACGCAAAGCAATTATCATCCCTCCAGGAAGTTATTGATAAATACGATTTAAATGCACCTGTTTTGGTGCAATACGGACGTTGGCTCGGCAAAATAGTTAAAGGGGACCTCGGTTATTCCGAAAGTGCCGGTATGCCCGTCAGCGAAGCAATAAAAAGTTATTTCCCGGCAACAGCACAACTTGCGGTCGTTACAATAATATTAGTTTTATTCTTCGGCTTGTTATTCGGTATTTTAGCGGCAATTAATAAGGGTAAAATTTTAGATAAAATACTTAGGTTTATATCTCTTTCCGGGTTTTCCTTACCGCTGTTTGTTTTGGGACTAATAC
>JBGVBB010000043.1:0-1543 GCA_045225155.1 Elusimicrobiaceae bacterium | reverse complement strand
ATTTTTTTATTTTGCGGCTCTTTGTGTATCGGCTGATGTGTAAAACTCAGTTCAATTTTGTTTCGGTAAAATTTATTTAATGCAGTTGGCGTAACTTTAATTTCATCTGAAAAATACGGTGCAAGCAAAGCAGATACTGCGGCAACTTTTTGTTTAAGTTGTTCAGCATACGGCACTTTGATTAAAGCACAACCGCCACACAAAGCGGCATTTTTACACATTAAATTTGAAGACACAAACATCACCGTCTTTTACAATATAGTCGCGCCCTTCTTGGCGGATAAGGCCCTTTTCCTTTAAAACTTTTTCGGACTTATATTCCAAAATATCTTTAACATCATACACTTCCGCGCAAATAAAACCGCGTTCAATATCTGAGTGTATTTTGCCTGCCGCTTTCGGTGCAGGGCAACCGATGGGGATTAGCCAAGAGCGTACCTCAACTTCCGGCCCGGCGGTAAAAAATGTGCACATATTTAGAAGGTTCATACCTGCGCGGACAATCTTTTCAAGCCCCGTATATTCGGTGCCGAGGTCCTGCAAGAACATTTGTTTTTCATCGTCGGGGAGTTCGGCAATTTCCGCTTCAAGTTTAACGCAAAGTTCCACAAAACCCGCGCCGCAACTTTTTGCGTAGTCCGCAACTTTTTGGGCATTTTCTTTATTGGGTGTCTCGGAATTATTACCAACAAATAAAACGGGTTTTAAGGTTAAAAGCTGAAGGTCAACTTTTTCTTCTTCCTCTAAATTTAAACTGCTGGCAGGTTTGCCGTCCGCTAAACATTTTTGAAGTTTTTTAAGTACTTCAAGTTTTGCTTTTGCGGCTTTATCGCCTGACTTTGCGGCACTTTCTTGCTTTGGCAGCATTTTTTCCACACTTTCCAAGTCGGCCAACATAAGTTCGGTTTGAATAATATCTATATCACGCAAGGGATCAATACTGCCGGCAACGTGCGTAATATTTTCATTTTCAAATAAGCGGACTACGTGTATTATTGCATCTACTTCCCTAATATTTGCTAAAAATTTATTGCCAAGGCCCTCGCCTTTACTTGCACCTTTGACGATACCTGCAATATCCACAAAGCGGATAAAGGCAGCAGTTTTCTTTGGCGGTTTAAAAATGTCAAAAAGTGCATCCAATCTTTTGTCCGGTATTGGTACGACGCCGACATTCGGCTCAATAGTGGTAAAAGGGTAATTTGACGCCTGTGCGCCTGCTTGTGTTAATGCGTTAAAAAGGGATGATTTGCCGACATTTGGCAACCCCACAATTCCGATATCCATAAATTTATTTCCTTAAATTAAAGTTTTAGAGTGTGGAACTACTTATATATATTTTACTAAATTTGGTAACTGACTTTTTATTTTACAAATACAACTATTTTTTGTATTATATTTTTAGGAGTAAAATTTTTTAATGAGGGTTAAAAGCCCTAAAATTTTTTAATCTGTTTTTGGGGGCATTGCGCCACGCTTTTGCGAAAGCAAAAGAGTTACCAACCAAAAACGGTCGCTAAATACTATTCCAATATAGTATAGC
>JBGVBB010000042.1:0-1676 GCA_045225155.1 Elusimicrobiaceae bacterium | reverse complement strand
AGATTTCTTTGACCGTAGAGGTCAAAATGAAGGATATGATTATTTAAACAGTTTCTTAAATGACAATAGTTTGAGGAATTTCTTATTTAATAATGGTTCTGTTTCCGGTTTTGATAAAATTGCTGATAACATGTTACCTGCTCTTAAGTGGCAAGATTTGGCTAAAGTGCTTAAATCTGATACACCGGAAAATTTAAAGACATTAAGGCAATTAGCAACCGATGATGATTGGAAATATGTTATCAGTAAATCACGGGAATTAATAGGTAAAAGACGTGCATACTTTATAGAACAATATGAAGATGCATTATTGGATATAGAAAGAATAGCCCCTAAAGCCGCTGAAGACATACGCCATGGTAAAGTGCCTCATTCCGTTACATTGACAAAAGCCGGCGTAGATAAACAAAAAGCTCAAAATGTCGCTTATTGGTATCATTCTATAAAACAAATAGATGCCATTTTAAAATAAAGAGTATTATTAAGGTTCACGGTTTCAAAACCGTGAGCCTTAATAAAAGCCCCTTGCAAACCATCACTAATTTTGCTACAATATCTACAGGAAAAGATATTCCTTGGACTAATGGTGATTTCCTAAAATATCTAGGCATTGACGAGGTAGCAATACCCCGCGTGCTTTTTTTTACGAAAAAACAGGACTATGAAAACTTACGAAACAGTAACAATACTTAAACCGCAACTTAACGATAATGAAGTTGCCACCTTGATTGAAAAAATCAAAGGTTTGATAACCGCCAATAAAGGCGAGCTTCTTGCAGAAGAAAAACTCGGCCGCAGGCGCTTATCCCACGAAATTAAGAAAAACCGCGAAGGCTTTTACTTATATTTTAGGTTCAAAGCAGAACCGAACTTCGTTAAGAAATTCAACGATACCTTAAAACTCAATAATTCTATTTTAAGAAATATCGTAATCTCTTATGAAGAACCTAAAAATAAACCTGCTAATAAAGCTAAAGCAGAAGTAGCAGCATAATATGGCTAGAGTTCCGGAATTAAATTTTATTATTGTTTCCGGCCGCTTAACACGCGACCCGGATATAAGGATGACCCAAAAGGGCAGCACAGTTTGCTCTTTTAGCATCGCAAATAATAGGTCTTATATGGACCCGAGCACAAATGAGTGGAAGGAAGAAGTTTCATATATCTCCGCCACCGCTTTTGCCGGCCTTGCAGACCGCCTAAAAGAAAGAATCAAAAAAGGTACACCCGTAATTGTTGAAGGCCGTTTGGTAATGAGTGAGTATACCGGTAAAGACGGTCAACAAAAACGCGATCTTCGCATCAATGCAAGCCGCGTTCAAGTTGTACCTTCAGGCGCTACGCAAGAAGCCAATACTTCAGCCGAAACAGAAACTGAAGTTGCTGAAGATGATGTACCATTTTAATTAATTAGAGGAATAAAAATGTCAGAAGAAAAGATTGAAAATAAAGAAGTAAACGCTGCCCCTGCTGCTGAAACAGCAAAACCGCAAGAAGGTGCCACAGCCGAAAGACCGGCCCGCCCCTTTGGTAAAAAACGTTTTGAAGCAAGGCGCAAAGTCTGCAAATTTTGTGCAGAAAAAATTGAAAATGTTGATTATAAAAATATTCAACTTATCAAAAGTTTTACCATGGAAAGCGGTAAAATTTTATCAAGGCGCATTACAGGCACTTGT
>JBGVBB010000041.1:0-2463 GCA_045225155.1 Elusimicrobiaceae bacterium | reverse complement strand
AACGGATTTAATTATACCATTTATAAGGATATAAATCAAATAAAAACGCAAAAAACTTTTTCTTTAACAATCGATTGTGTTTTTCGTCGGTTTATTGTAAAATAATAAAGAAGGTAGGTGAATATAATGAAAATAATTTTTAATCCCGATGAAAAAATCGTTAACGCAATACGCGAAGGTTTGAAGAAAAAGGACGGATATTGTCCTTGCCGCGTTGCAAAAACCGAAGACACCGTTTGTATGTGTAAGGAGTTCAGAGAGCAAATAGCAGACCCCGAATTTGAAGGGTTCTGTCATTGCAGACTTTATTATAAATACAAATAAAAATTTATATTAACGCCGCCGCGCTTAAATTTAGCGCAGCGGCGGTTTAATAATTTTTATAAAAAATTGTTAGTAATAATTTCCCGATAATTTTTTATAACTTCTTCCACAACTGAATCCCAAGATTTGTAAACCTGTTTATATGCGGTTTCCTTCATGGCGATAAGTTTATCCTTGTCGTTTAAGATTTCTTCAATCCTATCAGCCCACGCCGTAGGGGATTTTTCTACCAAATATCCGTTTACGTTATTTTCGATTATTTCCGCAGCGGCACAGCCTTCGTTCATAATAATAGGAAGTTTCATTGCTGCGGCGTCTATCGACGCAATACTCGACGTGTCGAACGTAGAAGGGAATATAAATAAATTTGCCCGTAAATAGTATGCGGAAAGTTCTTCTCTATCTAAAATCTTGCCTGTAAAAATAACGTAATCAGTTAATCCGTATTCGTCAACCGTTGCTTTAAGTTTATTTTCGTAATTTCCGCTTCCGATAATCAAGAATTTAAATTTATATCCGTCATTTGCAACTTTTTTCAATGCCTCAAGCGCTAATTGTAAGTTTTTGTTTTCTACTATTCTGCCGACAGATAAAAACACGGTTTCATCTTTACTGAGATTATACCTGTCATTAATTTGTTCTATTAATTTCTCGGCGTTTTCGGGATAGAGAAAATCCGTTCCGTTTCTTATAACTTTAATAGGTTTTTTGTAGCCGTATTCGTGAAGACAATCGCTCGCACCGTTACTGACTGTCCATACGTAATCGACGCGGTTTATGTTTTTTAAAATATACCGCATCATAAAGTTTTGTAAACATTTTAATTTCAAATCGCGTTCAAAATCTTCTTTAAATTTTGTGTGAAATGTGAAAATTGTCGGTATATTATGTTTTTTTGCGTATTTTGTAAAAAATCCGCACAGCGTAAACGGGGAGTGAATATGGATAATATCAAATTTATTTTCTTTAAGAAATTTTTTCAACTTAAAATCAATACCCGGGAGTGCGCAGCGATATCCTTCCGCCGACGGTATGGATTTTGTCCTGAACACGGTAAAAGGCTGATTATCCGTATAATTAGGAAAATAAGGAACGACAAGTTTAACGTCAATATCCTTCATATTTAAAAAACTTTTAGCATAATTCGTTATAACTTGGCATGGTCCGTCGAATTTGGGATAATAACAATCCAGGACTTCTAAAATTTTCAGTTTATTTTCCATAACGATTATCTCACAAAAAATTTTTTGCATGTAATTTTCATACAAACGAATTGTAACACGATGACAAAGGAATTGTCAAGTTAAAACATATTGCGTTATTTGATGTTTTAAGTTGCGGAAGCAAACGAATTGTTTTTATTGTTTATCTCTTTTAAACTTGAAAAAAACTATGCTTTATGTTAAAATATTTCTATGGCTGATATTAAGGAATTACTTTCAAAACTTAACGAAGAACAAATTAAACCGGTTTTAGATACGGAAGGCGCAGTGCTTGTTATTGCCGGTGCCGGCAGCGGGAAAACACGCGTATTAACGTCGCGTATAGCGTATTTGGTGCTTGAAAAACACGTGAATCCGGCAAATATTATGGCGATAACCTTTACCAACAAAGCGGCGGCAGAGATGAAGAATCGCTTAGAAAGAATTATCGACGGCACGGAATATATGTGGGTTTCGACGATTCACAGTATGTGCGTCAGGATTTTAAGGCGGGACATAGATAAAATCGGTTATGATAAATATTTTACGGTATACGACGAAACAGATAAAGATAAAGTTTTAAAGCGCGTTTTTCAGGAACTCGAATTAGATGCGGATAAACTTTTAAAGTCCGCAAAAAATTATATTTCAAGTGCAAAAAACGAGTGTCTTTCGCCTGAAGAGTTTAAGACGGAATATAAAGATTTGCGTTTTGTTAACGAACTTTCGGCAATTTATCAAGAGTATGAAAATCAACTTATGCGTTCTAACGCGCTTGATTTTGACGACCTTTTGTTGAAAACTTACGAACTTTTTAAAACTCACGAAGAAGTTCTTGATTATTATGCCGAGAAGTTTCACTATATACATATCGACGAGTTTCAGGATACTAACAAAGTGCAGTTTGCGATTGCGAAGATGCTTTCAAAAAAACACG
>JBGVBB010000040.1:0-2663 GCA_045225155.1 Elusimicrobiaceae bacterium | reverse complement strand
ATTTCGAAAAGGAAGAGAAAAACTTCTGAAAGTATCCTCTTCTTCTTCATCATCCGCATCTGACATTTCTTTTGCGCCGATGGATTCTAATTCTTCGGCTATTGATTGTAGATCATATTCATCTAATTCATTATGCAAATCTTCAAAATCTATTATAGTTACAATAAGTTTACCATTATCATCACGCCTAAAAGATATATTATTTCTTAGATCGGTATGGTAAAAGTTCTCTTTTTTATTTAAATCTTTAATAAAATTTTCAACTTGTTTCCACTCTTCATTAGTTATCGGCTTTCCTTTCAATGCCCGTAAAGCATAAGCGTCCGGGTAATATATTTGGTATCCGCTGGTATTTACGGCAGACAATATTATATCATAAGGGTCATTATACTCCCCTTTCATTTCTTTTATTTCTTTTACTATATTGTCCGGCAAATCGTATAAACCAATTGATAAAATCTTGGGATGTTCAATATTTATTAAAGGATATTTACCAATATATTTTTCCACAAATCTACCGAAAAGATCCGTTCTATATAGTTCTTTCTTTCCAACATTTTTATAATAACCTATTACATTACCATATTTATCTAATAATTTCTTAACGGAATGTTTAAATCTAACATGTTCTGCGTTTACAATATCCGTTTTAAGATTTAAAGGTTTTTCAGTAGGTTTGATATTATGCGACAAAAGCGGCAAAGCGGCTAAAGCAATGCCAATATCTGCGGGCATATTAAAGGGATTCCTTGCCGTTAAATTTATCGGTGCAATTGCACTTGCGATTAGTCCGGCAATTTGCAAGACATCTTTTTTCACTAGTTTTTGCGATTTTACAGAGGAAGAAACTTCTTCTTGCCCGGTAAAATTCGCCGCAAAAGCACGTTCTTCCCTTTTATCTTGCGTGGCATTTTCATTTTGGACATTGTTATAATGAACTGAATTATCATATCCTAATGCGGACTTATCTTGATTTTGATTTTTGTTATAATAATTATCCCGTAAGATAACGCCTAAAATGAATGTGGCACAAGCAGCAGGTATCAAATAACTTAATGTAGTGCTTGTTATACCGGCAAAAGCAGTAGTAAGCGGAGTCATAATTGCAGCACTTGCGCTTGCGGTAAGCATCAAGCCCATAATACCGTCTACATGATTTAAATCTTTCTGTTGTGCTCTGCCTAACAATAACGGATAAACATTCCCATACCCTAAACCGGATAAAACCATGCCAATATAGGTCGTTACTTCGCCGGGCGTTAATACAAGACCTAAATCCGCTAATGTGGCAATTAAAGATGTTATGAAAACTTTATTTTCACCGAAACGTTTTATAAGCGGCGGGGAAATAAAGTTTGATAAAATTATCGGTAACATGGTTGTAAAGAAACCCATAATTTCCGCTTGTTCTACTGAAAAACCTTGCTCCGCAAACATTATCGGTGCCATGGTAAGTAAAGGCACCTCTGCCCCCATATATGCAACAGTTGCCGCAACGAGTAAAGCGATATCTTTGTTCTTTAGTAATTTAATTGTATTTTTTATTGGGGTAAATTTATGTTTGACTTCGGAAATTTTTGTTTTTAAAATCGTACCTAAAGCCGATGCAAATATGGCGGTGTATATCGGGTAAAGTGCCGTCCAATCCAACCCTATTGAAGTAAGTAAAGCCGGTGCCACAAAACCTAGCGCTATGGGAATACATCTTATAGCGTCTGCTAAAACTAAATTGGGTGTAATATCTTCATTACTTTTTGAAACATCCGCGAAAAGTGAACTTGCACCTGTTTCAAGCATTGTTGCCCCAAGGCAAACCATTGCGATAGAAACAGCCATAGCATAAAATTGATTGATATTTGCCATTTCCGGATTGTAATTACCGTACATACCAAAGAACATTGGTAAAGCAGCACCGGCAGTTGCCAAGGCCGCACCGATTTTCATAATATTAGCCTTACCGATTTTTGTTTGTAAATTACTTATAGGTACGGAGAATAAAAACATCAAATATCCTGATAAAGATAATAATGATGCTTCAAACGGGGAAATGTTAAAAGTGTCTTGTGCTAAGGCAACCGCAGGGGAAACGAAATCACCCAAACCGGTTGTCATAAAGGAATACATAACAGCAAATATCGGAGATTTTTTAGCGAGGTTCAAAAGCCTTACTTGATCAAGAGTTAATTCTTTATTCCCGGTAGCAGTATCACTTCTGGCATTACTTTTTTTGCCTTTGAAAATTGAATTTTTTAACCCCTGTAAAGAATAATTTTGATTAGATATTAATGAAGGTGCAAGAGCATTTGCCGTCATTAAAAGGCCACTCATACCCACAGCCGTTATCGGATTTATTGCCCCTAATGCCATTAAACTGCCAACAGCGGTAATTCCGCCTATTGTTGCTGTTTGCCTTACATTATTTAATTTTTGTTGTCTTGCCAAACCCATGTAATTCGGGAATAATTTAAAACCGTTAAATAAATTTGGTTTCACTTTTGGGGTGCTTACTTTAAATGTGTTCGGGAAGTGGCTTACCGCACGGCCGCTTGAGCCGATTTGACTGTTTAACCCTGCCCTGTCAAATAATGTTATAGGATTATTAAATATATTGCCCTTTTCTGCATTTACTACTACTTCCGTTGGCGCTTTTGCCAGCATCCTGG
>JBGVBB010000039.1:0-4001 GCA_045225155.1 Elusimicrobiaceae bacterium | reverse complement strand
ACCCGACATTATGCAAAAAATCGGAACGATAATAGAACCCACGAAATCAATATGTTTTAAGGGGTTAAAAGTAAGACGCCCTAAAATATAAGCAGTATCATCCCCGTTACGGCAGGCAATATAACCGTGGGAATATTCGTGTAAAATAATAGAAAAAAACAATATGGGCAAATATACTATAGCGCTCATAAATATATTATAGCATTTATATGATAATTAAGGCAGAAAATCCCCCCGCCTAAATTTTAATAAGCAGGGGGTGTTTTATAATTTATATCTTTAATGCGTTTATTTTTTTGATTTATTATACTTATCAAAGACTGTTTCAACTTGCTTTTCCACTTTATTTTGAACGGCAGTATTATCAACATATGTCTTTAAAGTCTGGTTCCATATTGCTCCTTGGCCTTGAACCGCGGTAGGATCAGGGTCCATTTCATTAAGAACAGATAAAATACCTTCTTTATCTTCTTCCGCTTGTGCTAAGGAGAAAACAATCCCCATCAAGTTCATATAGTGGGCATTATTTTTTTCAATAATACTCATATTTTGGGCATCCGTATACCAACGTAAAGCAGCCACCGCAGATATCGGCTCATCATTTTCTATGGCCCTTTGTATCTCTCTTTTTTCCCTTATGCTGGCAAATTCCGGGAACGCATTTTGTGCATTAACTTCTGTTATTGATACAACGGTTATTATCGCACCTACAATCATCAAAGGTGTACCCATCTTAATAAATTTACTTGCAACACCCGGTTTTTTAGCAACACTTTTGGCCAAATGCATTTCGGCAGGTTCTAATTGGGTTATCTCATCTACATATCTGATACGGGCTTCAGGGGATAATTGCCTCAATTGTTTGCTTAATTTAAGCGTATTCCATAAACTGGGTTTCACCCCACCTTTAAATTTTGCCAAATATCTGTTAACATCTTTTGCTAAATTTAATGGAGATTTAGATTTCTTACTTGCCTGTAAAATTAAGTTTACGCTTGCCTGTTGTTGCGGTGTGTAATGGCTAAAAGCCAACTCCCAAATTTTTTCTCTGTCAACTAATCCGGCCAGGTGACTCATAGACTCAAAAAAACTTTTATTTTGCCCTAATACATAGTTTACCCTACTTTCCAAACCGAATTTAATGCCCATTTTTAATTGTTCTGTCCAAATAGACATTTTTTCAAGTGTTTTGATATCAATTTTACCACTTGACAAAAGTTCATTTACAGCTCCGCGTAATTTTTCAACTTCCGGTAAAGAGACTTTTTCTACAACATATATATCTCTCTCAATTACAGAACCGGTACCATAATACCTTTTTGCTAAAACTTCTGATACATTATACCGAATATTTCCGCTACTCATTTTTTGAAGATTTTTGTTTAATCTTTTTGTGACATCATCTACTTCACTTGACAATTCTGCATATGACCTATCCACCTGATTAAGCTCTTTATTTACTCTTTCAAGTACATTTTTCTTGCCGACTTCGGTTAATGCCTTATTATCGCCCATAGCATCTGCTAACAAACCCTGCAAAGAACTCTCAATATCATCTGCCAATTCATTGATATTTTTCATTTTTTGTTTCAAAGTGTTGTGCAATGCAGGGTCTATTAGATTAGGGAGATCCGGCCCCTCATATTGCGCAAACACTTGGGTATTTGCCGATAATAGAATCAAACTCAATAAAAGACACATACTCTTTTTAAAATATTCAAATGTTTTCATAGTGGAAACTCCTGTTTCGATATATTTTTATTATAACATCACTAATCTATTTTTTCAAGTGGCACAAAAATTACCCTAAATATGAATCTAAGGTAATTTTGTTTTCAAATACGGGCGAAATTTATTTCTTCTTTTTATCTTTTGAACATTTGATAGGTACGGAAGATAATTGCCCTAACCTTGAATTTTTTATTTTCTTAGGAACATAAGTGCCTTCTTTAACAGCTTTTGCCGTTCCCCAAAATTTCGCTGCTGAGATGGTTAAAGGTTTTGATTTTCTTTTCCAATCAGGATCATTTCTGTAATGACGGACAAATATTATATTACCGTTACCGTCAGGTTCACCGATAAAAGAAAACGGATCTTGCTCCGTTTCAAAATTACCCGGTAATTCTAATTCCGAAAATTTCATTTTACTACCCCCCGAATATAACTAACCCTTATTAATTATAACAAAATTAATTATATTTACACAAGTTTTATACAAATATCTTTCCCTAATTTTTATTTGCTATAATAAATTTATGACGACTATTACAATTATATTTATTGCATTGTTTGCATTATTTGTATATTTTTTACCCACCATTATCGCATATAACCGATCCGTTAAAGGCAGAGGATGGATTTTTATACTAAATATATTTTTAGCGGAAACAGGCATAGCATATATAATTTTGTTTATCTGGGCTTGTACAGCAGAAAAACAATACAATAAACATGAGTAATTGTGCAAACAAACAAACAGATGTTGTTATAATAGGCACCGGTATAAGCGGGGCCGTTTTGGCACGTTTGTTTGCGGAAAATAATTGCAAAGTACTTATCGCGGATAAACGTTCCCACATAGGCGGAAATTGTTACGATTATACTGATGAAAACGGTATAAATATCCATAAATACGGGCCGCATATTTTCAGAACGGACGATGAAAAAATTTGGCAGTTTTTATCGCGTTTTACCGATTGGCATAATTATATTCATAAAGTGCGTGCCGATATTGACGGCAAAGAAGTGCCGATACCGTTTAATTTTACTTCCATAGATATTTTATTTAACGCACAAAAAGCCAAAAATTTTAAAGAAAAATTAATCTCAAAATACGGTGAAAATAAAAAAATACCGATTTTAGAACTTAAAAAATCCGATGATAAAGATTTACAGGAACTTGCCGCCTTTATTTATGAAAAAGTTTTTTATCACTATACTTTAAAACAATGGGGATTTAAACCGGAAGAACTTAGCGGGGATGCCCTTGCGCGCGTACCTGTGTATACAAGTTATTACGACGGTTATTTTACGGAAAAATATCAGGCAATACCAAAAAACGGTTATACAAAAATGTTTGAAAATATTTTAAACCATCCAAACATTAAAATACAATTAAATACTGATTTTAAAAATCTGAAAAACATTGATTATAAATATTTATTTTACAGTGGTCCTATTGACGAATTTTTTGATTACAAACTCGGTGCTTTGCCGTACCGCAGTTTAAATTTTGAATTTAAAACTTTACCCCAAAAACAATTTCAAAATGTTGCGGTAGTAAATTATACTGGGCAAGAACCATTTACCAGAATAACCGAATTTAAACACTTTTTAAACCAACAAAGTGCAAATACCACTAT
Source organism: Elusimicrobiaceae bacterium (assembly GCA_045225155.1). Classification (GTDB taxonomy): domain Bacteria; phylum Elusimicrobiota; class Elusimicrobia; order Elusimicrobiales; family Elusimicrobiaceae; genus Proelusimicrobium. The sequence continues at coordinate 639 of JBGVBB010000039.1, read as the reverse complement.
TGCTTATGAATTTCCTTCCGCTTTTGAATTAGGTAAAAACGAAAGATATTACCCAATACCTAAGCAAGATAACGAACAACTTTATAAAAAATATTTAGAACTTGCCCAAAAAGAAAAAAATATTTATTTTATCGGTCGTTTAGGTGAATATAAATATTACAGCATGCAAAGTGCGATTTCGGCAATTTTCAAATTATTCGAAAAAATAAACCCCGTTTAATACGGGGTTTTTATTAGGCTTCAACTTCTTTGATACAAGATATTTCTTAATAACTTTTATACGGTTACAGTCCAACCTTTTGCAGTTGCTATCGCTTTATCGTCAGCAGTCAAATCATTAGTTCCTGTACACCCTGTTATATCGATTGTTTGCCCGTTTGTTACAGTAGGCAAGTCATTAAACAAAGTAACAATTGCTTGCCTTTCCATACCTGTATAAGATACATTGATTTGCGGACTTGTGCCTGAAAAAGGAGCTGAACTTGATACTCTTAATCCCTTAAAACCGCTCATAAAGTGTGAACTGTCACCGTAACATCCTATATGTGTCAATTTGTTTGTTGCCGATACATCTAAAACAGTATTTTTTAAAGATTTAGCATTTGTTAAAAACATATACATACTTGTTACATTTGAGTA
>JBGVBB010000038.1:0-1547 GCA_045225155.1 Elusimicrobiaceae bacterium | reverse complement strand
TGGTTGGGCATCATGGCAATGGTATAGGCATATACCTCTGCCTTGGGTAGGTTTCCGCTTTTGGTGGACAAATCTTTTGGCTTTCCTTCTTTTATCAAACGAATAAAGTGCCACAACATGGCTATCAGGAAAACTGCCAAAGCCCCTAAACTAAGATATTGATACCAAATCATTTTTCAATAATATTAAAAAAGATACTATACGCAACCATCAGGTTTTGGAAGACCTGCCACACGGCATGCTCCACGTGCCGGACCTAATGGGAATAATTCGTAAATATCCTTTAGTTTCAAACCGGTTTCTTTGCAAATAGTTCTTACCATTGGAGCGTTGCCTTTTTCTATGAAATTGTTTCTGATAACATTGACAACTGCCCAGTGTTTTTCTGTCATTTCAATACCATCGGCTTTAGCAATTTCTTTTGCTACATCTTCTGTCCAAATATCGGGATTGGTTAAAAATCCGTCTCCGTCAAATTCTAATTCTGCCATAATTCTATTTTTTATTATTTTTATTTGTTAAATTTTATTCTTCGTTTTCACATTTTTCCATAATTTCATCAATGCTCCAAGGTGAATCGGGCATGACAAAATTGGGACAAAAATTCAGTGCTTTTTTCGTTTGGAAGCGTTTGCAATGGGTGTATCCGGCATTTTCCCCATGGCAGTAAGTGTCTATATATGCTTGTTTTTTTTCTTCGTCTGCGACAAAGTCTTTTATATTAACTATTTGACAACCGCTAAAGTTAGGACATTCTTCCTTCATTTTCCTAAAAATTATAATATGCAAAGATACAATTTTTAATTGTTATAGATAACAATATTGTGCATAAAAGTTTAACAGGTAAAAGTTAAGAATTTTAATGTCAATAATGACAAAATTTGACGAAGATGTGAGAAATTGTTGCAAAAGTAAACGAAATTTAAGCCGTAAAAACAATCTTTTTTTTCTAAAAAAAAGAAATTATTGTTTTTTGAAAAATTATAAAATACTAAAAAACAGGATGATATAAAACTAAAAAAAATTTTTACAATTTTTTTTTATTGTTATAAAAAAAGTTGTACTTTTGCAGTGCTTTTAGCGATGTCCAATGGTGTAATGGCAGCACTACAGTTTTTGGTACTGTCTGTCTTGGTTCGAATCCAGGTTGGACAACATAAATCTCACTCATAGCTAGATGTAGTGGGATTTTTTTTAGCATGAGTTAAGAGGAGGGGTCGCTAATAGACCTCTCTTTTTTGTTAAAACTGACAAAATGAAAAAAAAGGAAATAACAGTAGAGCGAATAACTGCCTTGGTGGAAGAACAAATAGCCGGCACCGATTTGTTTATCGGTGAGGTAAAAGTTAAGCCGGGCAATGTGATATATGTCTTTTTAGATGGAGATAGTGGTGTGCCTATTTCTAAATGTGTGGAAGTAAGTCGCCATATAGAGAAAAATTTAGACAGAGAAGAAGCCGATTTTGAACTGAATGTTTCTTCTTATGGTTTAGGGCAGCCGTTGAAATTTTTACGTCAATATAAAAATGCCATCGGCAAACAATTGA
>JBGVBB010000037.1:0-13613 GCA_045225155.1 Elusimicrobiaceae bacterium | reverse complement strand
GGGGCTTAAATGAATAAATTTTTAAGTTATATACTTTTCATTACTTTATTAATTACACCAATAAATTTTATTTTTGCACAAGCAAATACAACTTTACCGAATAAAAAATTAACTTTGGAAGATTGTATAAATTTAACCTTACAAAATAACCCGGAAATCGCCGCCGCTTATTCAAGCCAAGAGGCACAAAGAAGTGCTTTAAAACAAAGTAAATCCGGGTATTTGCCGCAAGTAAACGGTAGTGCAGGTTATAGCCGTTCTAACGGAAATACCGCCGCAGGCAATACCGGTACTAATGAAAATTATTCCGCCGGCGTAAGTGCAAGCCAACTTATTTACGATTTCGGTAAAACAGGTTCTACCGTCGGTATTCAGGAAAAATCTTATCAAAGCGCAGTGCAAAACACAACCGCTTTAATTAATGATAAAATTTATGCTTTAAAAGTGGCTTACTATGCGGTTTTATCCGCGGAAGAATCTGAAAATGTTTATAAACAATCCGTTGAACAATATACAGAACAATTAAAACGCGCAAAAGCATTTTACGAAGTGGGAACATACCCAAAAATTGACGTAACATCCGCACAGGTAAATTTAAATGATGCAAAACTTAATTTACTCACCGCCCAAAATTCACTTAAAACAAAACGCCAGGAACTTTTAAATATTATGGGTGTATCTGATGCAAACCCTACTTTTACCTTGCAAATGGCCGATACTTTACAACCCTTTGAAATGACTTTGGAAGATGCCCTTGCTACCGCCAATAAAAATAGACCGGACTTACTTGCAAGGCAACTTCAAGTAGAAAGTGCAAGGCAAAATGTAACACTTTCAAAAACAGGCTATGCACCGACAATAACCGCAAACGGCAGTTATACATGGAGCGGTAACGATTTCCCCCTCTACGACCGTTGGTCCGCAGGTGCAAGTTTAAATGTGCCGATATTCAGCGGTTTCAGTACATATAATAAAGTAGAACAATCAAAACAAAATCTACAAACCGCATATCATAATTTAACTTCACTTCAACAACAAATTTTACTTGATGTCAAGACGGCATACCTCGCTTTGAACAATGCAAAAGAGCGTATACCTGTTGCCGAACTTACAAAAAAACAAGCAAAGGAAAGTTATGATTTGGCCGTCGGCCGCTATAAAGTGGGTGTAGGCAATTATATTGAAGTAAAAGATGCCGAAACTTCTTACAGCAGGGCAAAACTTTCTTATATTCAAGCGGTGCTTGATTACAATTTAGCAGTTGCAAAATTGCAAAATTCTATGGGGAGCAGATAAAATTATGAAAATAAAAAAGAAAAAGAAATTAATAATTGCCATTATTGCAGTTGTGGTTTTGGCAATCTTTATAATCAAAATTACAGGCGGTAAAAAGACCGCAAGTTATAAAATTGAAAACCCAAAACGTGCAAAAATAGTGCAAACCGTTGAAGCATCCGGCACAATAAACCCCGTCACGCAAACAAGCGTCGGAACACAAGTTTCCGGCAGGGTGGAAGAAATTTTTGTTGACTATAATTCCATCATCAAAAAAGGACAACTGCTTGCTGTTATTGACCCGTCTACCTATAAATCTAATGTAATTCAACAAGAAGCAAACCTTCAAAAACTTGAGAGCGTTTTCAAAAATGCCGAGAGAAATTATGACAGATATAAAAAACTTTATGCCCAAGAACTGGTTGCAAAAAGCGAACTTGATAATGCGGAACTTGATTATCTTTCCGCAAACGCGCAAGTGGTACAAGGGCGCGCAAGTTTAGATAAAGCAAAAATTGATTTAAGTTATACAAATGTCGTTTCCCCCGTGGACGGAATTGTAATTTCCAAAGAAGTGGAACTCGGGCAAACCGTTGCCGCAAGTTACCAAACACCGACATTATTTTTAGTCGCTGAAGACTTAACAAAAATGCAAATCGAAGTTAATATTTCAGAGGCAGATATAAGCAAAATCAAAGAAGGCCAAAGGGTTGATTTTAATATTGACGCATACCCCACAACCACATTTGTAGGTAAAGTCAGCCAAGTAAGAAATGCGGCAACAACTATTTCAAATGTGGTTACTTATACCGTTGTAGTTTCAGTAGATAATGATGATTTAAAACTTAAACCGGGCATGACTGCAAATGTTTCAATTATTACAGCAGAAGCAAATAATGCTTTAAGCGTACCGAACCAGGCACTCCGTTTTGTTCCGCCCGATAATGCAAAAATCAAAAGTGCTAAAGACGGAAAAGAAAACCAGCGCAAGAATTTTAAAGGCCAAGGTTTATGGCGCCAAAATAAAGACGGTTCAATTTATATAACCGAAGTTAAAACCGGCATCACCGACGGTAACAGAACGGAAATTATTTCAAATGAAATTACGGAAAATACACCCATTATCGTTGCAAGCGGCGTTGCGGGAAAAGGCAAAAACCAACAAGGCAGGCCGCGCGGACCGATGGGATTTTAAAAAAATAAGGTAATATTTATGCCCTTAATAGAAGTTAAAAATATTTGGAAAATTTACCAACTCGGCGATATTCCGCTTGAGGTACTTAAAAATGTCAGTTTAACCATTGACTCCGGCGAATTTGTGGCAATTATGGGCCCCTCAGGTTCCGGCAAAAGTACCTTTATGAATATGCTCGGTTGCCTTGATAAACCAACAAAAGGTACCTATATTTTAGACGGTATAAATATTACAAATTCCACTTTAAGCGAACTTGCGGATATTCGCTGCCGCAAAATAGGTTTTGTGTTCCAAGGCTTTAATTTAATTGCAAGAACAAGTGCTATTGAAAATGTTGAACTGCCAATGATTTACGCACATATTCCGGCGCAAGAACGCACGCAAAAAGCAAAAAAAGCACTTAAAGAAGTCGGGCTTGAAAATAGACTAGACCATACACCCAATCAACTTTCGGGCGGGCAACAACAACGTGTAGCCATTGCACGTGCAATAGTAAACGATGCACCTATTATTTTTGCCGACGAGCCAACCGGTAACCTTGATACAAAAACAAGTATTGAAGTGATGGAAAGTTTTTACAAATTAAACGAAGAAAAAAAGAAAACAATTATTCTTGTTACGCATGAACCTGACATTGCCGCATACGCAAAAAGAATAGTACGTTTTAAAGACGGCGTTATAGTCAGTGACGAACAAAATAAAAACAGGACAAAACCAAGATGATAGACTTTTTAACTATATTAAAAATTGCCTTAAAGGCACTTTGGGTAAATAAAATGCGCTCGGTTTTAACGAGCCTTGGTATCATTATCGGCGTAGCAGCGGTTATTGTTATGCTTGCAGTAGGCGAAGGCAGCAAGAAAAAGATTTCAGACCAAATGTCCAGCATGGGCAGCAATTTGCTTATGATACGCTCCGGCTCTGTTACTTCTGGCGGTGCTCGTGCAGGGCATGGCGCACAACCGACCCTTACTTTAAAAGATGCGGAGGCTATCGCCAAAAACGCACAATATGTTGCACAAGTTGCGCCAAGTGTTGATACTACTGGGCAAATTGTTTACGGCAATCAAAATTGGTCCACAAGAATTACAGGGACTACCCCCTCCCTCTTTTACATTCGTTCTTGGGAAGTTGATAACGGCGGTTTATTTAGTGATGACGAAGTCCGCCAAGGTGCAAGCGTTGCAATTTTAGGCGAAACAGTGGTGGAAAATCTTTTCGGCGTAACTGATCCTATCGGCAAAACAATACGTATAAAAAATGTTCCTTTTAAAGTAGTCGGTGTTTTAAAATCACTCGGCCAAAATGCAATGGGAACGGACCAGGATGATACGGTTATCGTTCCTGTAACTACGGCGATGAAAAGGCTTTCAGGTTCACAATTTCAAGGAACGGTAAATAATATTATGGTGCAGGCATTATCAACCGATGACCTTGCTAATGCCGAAGAAGAAATAACATTACTTTTGCGTCAACGCCATAATATTACAGGCAAAAAACAAGATGATTTTATCATCCGCAACTTAACGCAAATGATGGAAAGTGCGATGGAAGCAAATGAAACTTTTGGTTTACTGCTTGCCGCGATTGCATCGATTTCTTTGCTTGTGGGCGGTATTGGTATTATGAATATTATGCTTGTATCTGTTACCGAAAGAACGCGCGAAATCGGCATTCGCATGGCAATAGGTGCAAAAATGTGGGATATCCGTTTACAATTTTTGGTTGAGGCACTTGTTTTATCTTTAACAGGCGGTTTGCTTGGAATAATATCAGGTATTTCCGTTGCCTTGTTTATTAAGAATTTTACGCCGGACTTTTTACCTATCAGTATAACCATTATGCCGATGGTAATTTCTTTTGCATTTTCGGGTTTGGTGGGGATTTTCTTTGGATTCTACCCAGCCTACAAGGCCTCTATGCTTAACCCCATTGATGCACTTAGGTTTGAATAAGGAAACAGGGCTTTCCGTTCTTTGCTAGCGGCATCTTTTGGGCTAATTTAAATTTTTCTTTTCCTAGAGTACCGCAAACTCGCTGTGCTCGTTTTACTCTTTGGTACAGTTTTATTTTATATTATTCCCCCACCCTTAACGGTAAATGTACCATATCCTTTGAGGGTTTGTAGGCCTGTATATTTTAAGATAACTTCCCCCTTATCATCCAACTCCACCTTCCACCAACCTAGTTTTCCGTCAATTTCCGCCCAAACTAAAACTTCTTTTATATCTTCCGCGGCGAAATTATCAAAAGCCCAATAATTTTCCCCTTTCTCACGATCAGCAACATCTTTATTGCTGATAATTACAACAGGTATATGCCCATATTCATCTTTTTTTGCATAATGAACCGCAACATTTATAACCTTAGAAAAATATATTTTTCCATGAGCCTTCCTATCACGAACTTTTTCCCCGGATAAACCCTTAAATATTTCTTTTAAACTTTCATAAGTTTCAAGTGCCATACCTCTGCCTATCTCAGTATTTGAGGCCACCCAATATTCACCGTAATTTTGTTCATCTTCCGTAGGTACAGGGATATCTTTATTTATATATTCTTCCGTAAACAAAACTTTTGCTGAAACGGAACTAGAATCTTTTTTTTCATTTAAAGTTCCCATTTGCGATGGATTTTTCTTCGTCGTATAAACAGGAGTATCGACCTTTATCATATTATCGGTAGGGATTAAAACAACTTCGCCGTTTTTATCTAACTGTGCGCGCCACCACCCGCGTTTACCGTCTAATTGTGCCCATACTAGAATTTCAATTATTTCATCTGCGTCAATGTATTCGAATTTAAAGATATTATCCCAAACTCTAAAATCTTCGTCTTTTTTACATTTAATTAAAACAGGTAAATGCCCATATTCGTAATGTGTTGAATAATCAAGTGCAGTTTCTATTTCGCTGGAAAAAGATATATACCCGTCCCCTTCAACCGTTCTTAAGTGAGATAAACCATCAAATATCCCTTTTAAATCTTTATAATTATTAAGTGTCATGCCCCTGGCAATTAAATTAGGCCCCCAAAAACCCATAGGCAAATAATACTGCATACGTTCTATAGTTTCGATGGAATCTTTAGATTTTTTATATTCATCAGTAAACAAAACTTTTGCTGAAATAGCGTTATTATCTGTTTGGTTCGTCGCCAAAGGTTTAGTGCTTGCCAAAAGCGGTAAAGCCGCTAAAGCAAGCGGTGGTGTTGCAGGGTTTGCCAAAGCAAAAGCAAGCAAACCGACACCAACGGCAGGCAAAACCCAAGTCGGTAATTTAAATGAAGAATTACCCTTATTTGTTATCGGAGAATCTTGAGGGGTTTCTTCTTTAACACCGGTATATTCAAAATCAATACGCATCCTTTCCAGTGTGGCGATATCATCTTTATCTCCCTGATCTTCAAAATCTATGATAGTTACGACAAGTTTGTTATTATCATCGCGCCTAAAAAATAAATTATTTCCCAAATCTGTATGATAAAATCCTGCTTTATTTAAATCTTTAATAAAATTAACAAGTTGCTGCCATTCGTCATTAGTTATAGGTTTGTCTTTCAAAACATGTAAACCCTTGCTCGGTGGATCATATAAACAATACCCGTCAGTGTTTACAACACTTGTTATCAAATCAGAATCAAAGGGATATATATCATCTTTCCACCTCTTTTGTTTTGCAGCAATCGCTTCAGGTAAATCAGATAAACTCGTTGATAAAACTTTCGGATATTCTAATTTTATCAATGGATACTTATTTTGTAAATTTTCTTTTTCAACGATTTGATGAAATTCCAAAGTTCTGTGAATTTCTTTTTCAGAAGTTTGTTTATAATATGCCCTTACATTGCCATTGATATCTTTTAATTTACTTACGAGAAGGGTAACCGGTTCAGATTCTACAATATCCGTTTTAAGATTTAAAGGTTTTTCTTTGGAAATTTCAAATTTCCCTTCAAACAAACTTTTCCAGTAATATTGATAATGTTCGGGAGAAAGGGTAAAAGCAGAAAGGTCAAGTTCACGATTTATTCTAACTTGCGGGGCATTAATTCCTGCCATTTCATAAAGTCCGTAAACCATTGCCAAATTTGCTGAGGCACTTCCGCGGTAAAATGGCTTTGCGTTCGTAAAAATATAACTCATTTCTGCTACTTTATTATGCAAGGTTTCCAATTCTCTTTCGGTTAAAGTTTGCCCGTTTCTTGATTTAATAATAAAAGGTTTTATTACATCATAATCTTTTTGCAAAACCTTAAACATTGCTTCAATATTGTTAAAACCGTCTTTATCTACACCCAGGGGATGGGTCATCGTCCCCCCATATACGGCATCATGCATTGAGTATTTTAAATCGTAAGAAGTTAAATTTACCCCTTTGAATGTATTAGGTCTGTATCTTTCATCCAAAAAATCTGTCCAATATTCACCGTATATAAATTCATCAAAATCCGTCACAACTCTGATTGGAGTATCACTCAAAATACCAAAAGAAGTTTTATCTGTCACTTTAACTTTAGAGCCCAAAAACTCATTTGAATTTGAATTTTCATCTAAATTAATATTATTATAATCAGATGGGGTTTTTACTTTTTCCCAAACAATCTTTTTAGAATTTTTACGTTCACCAAGAAATGCCTTAATTTGATTTATTTTTTTATGATATAGAAACATTTCTTTACCCATATTCATTACGGCTTCTTTTACAGTTTTACCGGCGAGCAAATCTCTTTCAAAATTTTCGCTTGCATTTTTCATGGTATAGACATACAAAGGATTTGTACCGTTAAAGCGATATTTTATTTGGCTTGGTAAAGTACTTTCATAACGATTTGAATATTTTATAAATTCTGCTATATCTTGCTGATGTTGATTAGCATATTCTATTAAATTTTGATTATAATATTGTTGCCATAAATTAAAGAAATCTTCCCCCAAAATTGATTTCATATTTTGGGCTTCTTCTTTGCTTAACGGTTTTCCGCTAAAAAGTTCCGGTGAAAATTGTTTACGCAAATTGACAAAATTTTTAATTTGATTATTCTGTGTTTCTAAAGGTTTAGTATTTACCAAAAGCGGTAAAGCCGCCGCCAATGCAAGCGGGGAATTAGCAGGGTTTGCCAAAGCAAAAGCAATCAAACCAACACCAACAGCAGGAAGAATCCAACTCGGTAAATTAAATGAAGAGTGATTATTTACAGTGTTAGGGACTGATTTTTCTTTTGCGCCGATAGATTCTAAATTAATACGTATTCTTTCTAAAGTGCCAATATCATCATTATATTCACGGTCTTCAAAATCTATGATAGTTACAATAAGTTTACCGTTATCATCACGCCTAAAAAACAGATTATTCCCTAAATCGGTATGATAGAAACCGGCATTATTTAAATCTTTAATAAAACTGACAAGTTGCCCCCATTCTTCATTTGTTATGGGCTTTGCTTTTAAAGCAGGTAAAAGCGTATCGATAGGGTCATATATATGGTATCCGTCTGTATTTACAGCACTTATTATCAAATCTGAAAGAATACTATTTTTCCATTTCATTGCCTTTACAATTTCTTCCGATAGATCAGATATATCTGTTGACAAAACTTTCGGATACTCAAATTCCACTAACGGATATTTATCTTGCAATTTTTCGTTTTCAACAATATTAATAAATTCATAAGTTCTATAAACTTCTTTCGGCGTAGCTTTTTTATGATATGCTACCGTATTGCCATTAAAATCCAAAAATTTCGTAACCCCGTGTTTGACAGGTTTAACAGTTTCAGCTTTTACAATGGTTTTAAGTTTTAAAGGTTTTTCGGCTGGAATAGATTTTTCTTTTGCGCCGATAGATTCTAAATCAAGGGATAGTAACTCCAAATTCTGTATATCGTCCTTATTTCCGCAATCGTCAAGATCTATAAGCGTTATCATAAGCTTGCCATTATCATCACGCCAAATAAATGAATTATACAACAAATCTGTATGATAGAAACCATCTTTATTTAAATCTTGAAAGAAGCCGACAATTTGTTGCCATTCTTCATTAGTTATTATCTTATTTTTCAAAGATTGCAAAGCTTCGGATTCTGATTGAAAAATAACAAATCCGAAAGTATTTACAGCTGTAACTATCATATCTATATATGAAGGATCCTCTGCAAAAACAGACGGAATACTTTTTATAACTTCATTAGGAAGATCAAACACATTTGTTGATAAAATTTGTGGATATTCAACACCTATTAAAGGATATTTATTTATATATTTTTCTACTAATGTGGCAAAACGTTCCGTTCTGTTCTTTTCATTTTCTGTAACGCGTTTATAATATGCCCTAGCCTTGTTTTCAATATCAGTCAATTTAATTACATAAGGTCTAACGACTGTTGCTTTTACGATATCCGTTTTAAGATTTAAAGGTTTGGAAGTGTTTGAAGAAACCGGAGTATCAACTGTTATTATATTCTCAGTCGGCATTAGAATAACTTCTCCGTTTTTATCTAACTGCGCACGCCACCAACCTTTTTGACCATCTATTTGCCCCCATACTATAACCTCTTCTATCTCTGAAGCATGGACATCCCCCGGAAATGTAACCGTGGTCCCTTGCCTATCACCACGGTCTCCACGCATCTTAACTACAACAGGCAAATGCCCATAACTATAATTTATAGAATGATCAACCCCGGTTACGATATCATCGGAAAAATATATATTATTGTATGTAGATTTACTTAGTAATAAGCCAGTTGTAAATATCGTTTTCAAATCATCATAATCTTTAAATGCCATACCCCTGTAAATGTAACCGTCCTCTTGAAAACCTTTAGGCAGGGAAGGTATTATGCGATTCATATCATAAAATATTTTAATATTTTTATCTTTATATTCATCGGTAAATAGAACTCGTGCTGAAATATTATTATCTGTTTGCTTTGTCATCAAAGGTTGAGTACTTGCCAAAAGCGGTAAAGCCGCCAATGCAAACGGTGACTCGACAGGATGCGTTAAAGCATAGACCCCTAAACCGACACCAATGACAGGCCCTATTAAAGATTTCAAATCAAAACCTGTTTCCTTTGCTACCTTTTGGAATATTATTTGAAATAAATTTAATTGTTCTTCCTGCTCATCAGTTTCATCTTGTTCAACTGAATTTTCATCTTTTTCTAATGCTCCGATTGCCTCTAAATCTTTTTTCATCATTTCCAAATCTTCAATATCCAAACCAATAATATAACCAAGGAATTCATTCCATTCAAAATCAAGTAAAGCAATATTGAGTTTATCATTATCATCACGCCAGAAAAACAAATTATGTAATAAATCACCATGTACGAAACCGGCTTTATCTAAATCTTTAATATAGTTGACAACTTGCTGCCACTCATCCTCGGTAATGGGTTGATTTTTTAAGGCAGTTAATGCTTCTGCTCTTAAACTTTCGAGATTAAGGATATGATCATAATTTTTGCGATCTCTCCTTACCCTATTTCCTAATACAAAGCCGGAATTATTTACGGGAGTCGTTATTAAAACTATTTGTGATCTTTCTTTAAAATTACGAACTTTAGAAGATATCTCTTTTAAATCATTATTAATTGATGTAATAACATCTTGTGGCAAATCGGACATTTGAGCAGGTACAACTCTAGGGAAATGAATTCCTATGGAATATTTACTTGTCAATTTATTATTATCATTTATAGCAATATATTGATTGGTCCTATCTAATTCTTCTTGAGTAGTATATTTTAAATAGTAAAGGGGTTTATTATTTTCATCTAATAATGCCCAAACAGCATAGGCATTAACATTATAGTTATTATATGCCTTAACATTTTCAGCTCTTACAATATCCGTTTTAAGGTTTAAAGTCTTTTCCTTGGAAATTTCAAAATTCTCTTCAAACAAATTAAACCGATTTCTATCCTCCATACCGATACTGCCGAGCATGTTGCCAAGCATTTGTAAGTTCTCTATATTACTATTGCCTTTTCCTAAACCGAAATCTGTGATAGTTAATACAAGTTTACCCTTTTCATTTCGCTTGAAAACCAAATTATTATAAATATTATTGCACACAAAACCGTGTTTATTAAGTTCAGCAATAAGGTTGTAAATGCTCTCCCATTCCGCTGCCGTAATAGGTTTATTGTTCATATAGACATAACCGAAATTTTCACCTTGCTGAACTAATTTTATATCACTCAAACGGAAACCATTATCGTCTATCGGCGTCATTATAAATATACTTTCATTCTCTCTAATAAAATTATCTAAGAAAAGTTTTTCATATAGCAACTTTTTATCTTTTAAATTTAACAACTTTACTAAATCGAATATACTTTTTCTGTTTTCAACCGAAACTTGGGGATATTTTACTTCTATATTATCAAACCTTTTAAGCAAATTATTTTCTGTAATTATTTTATGTAATTTTTTTATACTTGCTATTTTTTCAGGTGTAGAATAAACTAAATCGCCTATAACTTTACCGTTATTATCCGAAAGTGCCCATCTGATATATGGCTGCGAACTCTCACTCCTATCATTTGTAACTAACTTAGCTATTTCCCTAAAAATCTTTGGCATAAAATAGGGTTTAATAATATTAAAATAATTTTTTATTGCAAGTATATCTTGGCCATTATATACAAGGTTTACAAATTCTTCAAAATCTAAGATAGTTATCATTAATTTATCATTTTTATCCCGTTTGAAAAATAAATTATTTTTAAGGTCTTCATGTGCAAAGCCTTTGTTATTTAATTCTTCAAAGAAATTTTCAATTTGTTGCCATTCCGCGTCACTAATTATTTTATTATTCAATTTTTCAGCAGCTAAAGCACCCCCACCCCCATGTAAATAAATATCATCTGTAACGGCAAAACCGCTTGCATCAACAGGTGTCATAACAAAATATATTTGCGCCCTGTGTGGAGCAAGTCGGATATCCTCTTTTATCCTTTCAAAATCTTTTTCTATACCCCTTAAAATATCTTCATTTAAAAATTGTATATCTTCTTCAATAATTTGCGGATATTGGATATTAAGTAAAGGATATTTTTCTAGCATTTTATTCTCGGAAATTATTTTATGGAACATTTTTGTTCTTAGTATTTCTTCCCTTGTACCGTATTTAAGATAACCGATTGTATTATCTTCCCCGTCTAGAAGTTTCCATACGGCCCTGGCCTCGACTAAGCCGTCATTTGCAGACACAAGTTCCGCTTTTGTAATGTTTGATAAACTTGTTTGATGTTTTTGTTCGCCATCCTCTAAAGAAAGAGATTTTGACAAAGAAGGATCTAATTCCTCAAATTGAGTACTTGCCAAAAGCGGTAAAGCCGCCAATGCAAGCGGGGAATTAGCAGGGTTTGCCAAGGCAAAAGCAAGCAAACCGACACCGACCGCAGGCAAAACCCAACTTGGTAATTTAAAAGATTGATTAGTATTTCCTTGTTCTGCAACATTTACAGGATCAGATTTTTCTTTTGCACCGATAGATTCTAAACGTCTACGAATTGATTCTAAGAAGAAAGTATCATAATCATCATTATGGCGAATATCTTCAAAATCCAAAATAGTAATAATAAGTTTACCGTTATCATCACGCCTAAAAAACATATTAGGAAGTAAATCATTATGATAAAAACCGGCATTATTAAAATCTTTAACTAAATTTACAACTTGTGCCCATTCTTCATTTGTTATGGGTTTTCCTTTTAAAGCATTTAAAGCTACTGAATCATCCTTACCTACACTATATCCGGAATTATCTACAGCCGTCAGTATCATATTATTTTTATGAACGTATTGTTTATATTTTGACTTTACATATTCTGCGATTTCATCCGGTAAAGAAGATAATTTAGTTGATAAAATTTTAGGATATTCAAGAGTTACTAAAGGATATTTATTTTGTAATTTATTTTTTGTGATAATTTTATCAAAATCTCTTGTTCTTTTTACTTCAGTATCATTGGTCCTTTTATAATATGCTTGTATATTGCCTTTAGAATCTCTTAATTCCAAGACATTGCCCCAGCCCTCAGCTCCTTTAACACCTTTAATAATTGTTGCTTCCACAATATCCGTTTTAAGGTTTAAAGGTTTTTCAACAGTCTTAGGCTTTTCTTTTGAAACAATTTCAAAATCTCCGTCAAATAAATCAAGCCATTTTGCTTTATAATCTTCAGGTGTTGTAGCAAAGGCGGAAAGGTCCAAAGCACGGCCTTTTTTAACTTGCGGCGCCTTGATACCGAACATCTGATAAATACCGTAAACCATCGCCAAATTGGCGGAAGCACTGCCTTTGTGGAAAGGTACGGCATTTGTAAAAATATAACTCATATCGGCAACGGTGTTGTGAATTAGTTGGATATCATCCTCGGTTAAGGCTCCGCCTTTATCATATTTATTTACTAAAGGTTGTAAAGCTTTCCAATCGTCTTGCAAGGCCTTAAACATACGGGTATTGTTGTTATGTCCGCCTACTTGTATTAAATCAGGGTAAATAACTTCAACATAATTCTGTATACCGAAAGAACGGAAAGTTAAATCTACACCCTTATAATAGTCAGGATGATTATATTTATCTCCGAAGTCATTTAAATATTCTCTATATACATCTTTACCGATTATAGTAAGATATACCGTTGTAGCTCTTCTCATACCCCTATTATTAAATTTACCAAAGCCGATTTTATTTGCTACCTTAAAATCTTCCGTACCGTCGAAATCGGTTTCATCGTATATAACAGAATATTCTATCTCATCCCAATCCATATCAACTTCCAATTTTTGAAGTCTTAAAAATTCTTTAATTCGGTACATTTTTTTATGATACTCAAACATTGCCTCGCCAAGTTCGGTCACCGCTTGTTCTACGGTTTTGCCTGATTTAAGGTCATCTATCAATTTATTTGTCAAATCACGCATTGTAAAGACAAACAAAGGATTTGTGCCGGGGTATTTTTTTGTTTCTTGGCTGGGCAAAGTGGTTTCATAGCGATTAGAATAATAGGCAAGTTCTTTAATTAAATCAGGATTTTCAACTGCCATTTGTTTTAAATCTTTATTATAAAATGTTTGCCATAAATTAAAAAAATCAGTACCCAAAAGGTCCTGTAAATGTTCGGTTTC
>JBGVBB010000036.1:0-4718 GCA_045225155.1 Elusimicrobiaceae bacterium | reverse complement strand
CGCCGAGTTTATCTTTAAAGGCGGCTGCGCCTGCTTTGGGTTTTAATTGGCGTCAAAAAGATTGCGGTGCGATGGATAGTATGGTTTATTTTACGAAGTGGCTTAAAGACGGTGATGAAGCCGCACTCAAAAAAGTTTTGATGTATAATGAAGATGACTGCATTGCTATGCTTAAAGTAGAACTTGCCTTAAGAGATTTACAATCCCGCGGCGAAATATTAGAAGTTGCGGAAATTTTATCAGATTAAGATATAGATATTTAAGGCTTGAAATCGTTATTCTTTACAATTATAATTATAGAAATGGAGGATTTTATGTTTAAAAAAAGATTTAAAAAAGGTTTTACTTTACTTGAATTATTAGTTGTAGTTTTAATTATCGGTATTTTGGCAGCAATTGCTTTGCCACAATATCGTAAAGCTGTTGATAAAGCAAAGTTTTCAGAAGCACAAACTATATTGCGTCAAATATATGATGCTCAACAATTATGCAGATTAGAAAAAGGAGAAGATAGCGAAGAATGTGGTGAAATGCCTAATCTTATTTTGGAATATGAGGATATGGACAAATATCATATTGAGACAGCAGATTTCTTATACAGTACTTTAGGATCAGGAGATTTTACCCCTGTTGCTTGGTTTAAAAAATATGATGTTTGCATATGTATAGATGATAGAGGAAAGTTCGTTGGGAGTAATGAAGGTTCGCGCTGTACTAATACAACTACTCCTTACAACGTTTTGCAAATGTTAAATATCGAAGAAGTAGGAAATCATTGTTGGATGTGTTAATAAAGTCTTATAATATTTTATTTTAAGAAATCCCCCTATCGTTAGGGGGATTTTTTTGATTTTAAATTTAATACTATAACAACCAACCGAATAACTTGTCAAATAAACCTTTTTTTGTTGTGTTTACTTGTTCGTCAAATGTCTTGGCAAGTTCTTCAAGTAATTCTTTTTGGCGGGGGGTAACTTTTTTGGGTACTTTAATGTTAAGCACAACGCGCATCGCACCTTTTTTATTCGGTTTACCCAAAACAGGCATGCCTTGCCCGTCAAGCGAAAGCACGCTACCGTCAGTTGAACCTTTAGGGATTTCTACGGTTATTTCTTCTTTCATCAAATTGTTTATTTTGATTTCACCGCCCAAAACCGCTTGTGGGTAAGAAATTTCCGTATTCAAAATTAAATCGGCATCATCACGTTCAAAAATTTTGTGCGGTTTAACTTTAACTTGCAAATATAAATCTCCGTAACCGCCGTCAAGTGTGCCGATATCTCCGCCGTTTGCAACACGCAAAACACTGCCCTCTTTTATGCCGGCAGGGAGTTTGATTTTTAAAGTGTTTTTCTTTTTTGTTCTGCCGCTGCCTTTGCATGCTTTGCAAGGGCGTTCCAAAATCGTGCCTTGGCCGCCGCAATCAGGGCATGGTTGGCGCATGGAGAAAAATCCTTGGCTGAATTGCACAACCCCCGAGCCTTTACAGGTTGGGCAAGTTTTGGTGGATGAGCCTTCTTCCGCGCCTGTGCCGTGGCAAACGTCACATGTGTCAATACGGGAATAAGTAATTTCTTCTTCTTCCACGCCGGTATAGGCTTGCTCTAAAGTAACTTCAACTTTTTGTTGTAAATCATTTCCGCGGCGTGCACGTTTGCGCTTTCCGCCAAAACCGCCGCCGAAAGAGCCACCGAACATATCACTGAAAACGGAACTGAAAATATCTTCAAAGCCGCCAAAGCCACCGCCTTGGAAACCGCCGCCGAAACCTGCACCGTTATTTACGGCATCAGCACCGTAAGTATCATAAATTTGTTTCTTTTTAGGGTCAGATAAGACCTCATAGGCTTCATTAATTTGTTTAAATTTTTCTTCCGCCTCCGGGGATGGGTTACGGTCCGGATGGTATTTTAATGCCAAACGGCGGTATGCCTTTTTTAATTCTTGTTCGCTTGCGTTTCTGCTAACGCCTAAAGTTTCATAATAATCTGCTTTTGCCATAATCACACACTCAAATAAATAGCCCCTGCCTAATTTTCGGCAGGGGCTAAATTATACTTATTTACCGTCAACGACTTCTGCTTCAACTACATCATCTTTCTTTTGCTCGCCTTGCGGGTTTGCTTGTGCTTGTGCACCTGCTGCACCGGCATTGGCTTGCGGGTTTGCCTTTGCTTGGGCTTCTTTATAAATAATTTCACCCAATTTTTGGCTTGCCGTTAAGGCTTCATCTTTTGCCTTTTTGATGCGTTCTGTGTCATCAGTCTTGAGGGCTTCTTTAAGTTCGGAAAGAGCCTGGTCAATTTTAAGGCGTTCGTCTTGACCGATTTTGTCGCCATGGTCTTTTAAGGCCTTTTCGGTCGTGTATAATACGGTGTCAGCCTCATTTTTGGCTTCAATTCTTTCCTTAGTTTTCTTGTCTTCGTCGGCAAATTTTTCCGCTTGCTTGACGAAGTTATTTACTTCTTCTTCGCTAAGTTTATTTGGGGCGCTGATAGTAATATGTTGTTCTTTATTAGTGCCCAAATCTTTTGCGGAAACTTTTAAGATACCGTTTGCGTCAATATCAAAAGTAACTTCAATTTGCGGAACGCCGCGCGGAGCTGGCGGAATACCGTCAAGGTCAAATTTACCTAACGGTACATTGTCCTTTGCCATAGGGCGTTCACCTTGCAAGACATTGACAGTTACTGCAGGCTGATTATCTGCCGCGGTTGAAAATACTTGGGTTTTCTTTACAGGGATTGTGGTGTTTCTGTCAATAAGTTTTGTCATAACACCGCCCAAGGTTTCAAGGCCGAGTGAAAGCGGAGTAACATCGAGTAAAAGAATATCTTTAACATCACCTGTTAAGACACCTGCTTGAATTGCGGCACCGTCTGCCACGCATTCCATCGGGTCAATACCGCGTTCAATTTTTTTACCGACATGTTTTTCAACATATTCTTGAACGATAGGCATACGGGTTGGACCACCGACCATGATGATTTTATCAATATTACTCATGGAAAGTTTACTGTCGCTTACTGCTCTGTCAATTGAAGCGCCGCAGCGTTCAACTGTCGGGCGGACCAAACTTTCAAGTTTAGCACGTGAAAGTTTTGTTTCCAAGTGTTTCGGGCCGTTTTGATCAGAGGTGATGAAAGGTAAATTAATATCGGTTTCCATGGTGGTGGAAAGTTCAATTTTTGCTTTTTCAGCGGCATCTTTTAAACGCATCATGGCTTGTTTATCATTGGCCAAGTTAATGCCGGTTGTTTTCTTAAAATCATCAACTAACCAATCAATTATGGCATTATCCATATCGGTACCGCCGAGTTTTGTATCACCTGAAGTTGCAAGAACTTCAAAGGTACCTTCACTGCTCATTTCCATAATTGTAACATCCAGTGTACCGCCACCGAGGTCGAAAACCAAGATTTTTTGGTCTCTGCCGGTTTTATCAATACCGTAAGCAAGTGCGGCTGCAGTCGGTTCGTTCAATAAGCGGACGACTTCAAGCCCCGCAATTTTACCGGCGTCTTTTGTTGCCTGGCGTTGGTTATCGTTAAAGTAAGCAGGAACTGTAATAACAGCTTTTTCAACAGTTGTACCCAAAAATGCTTCAGCATCTTTTTTAACTTTTTGTAAGACGAAAGCTGAAAGTTGTTGGGGGGTAAACTCATTACCTCTTAAATTAAATTTATAGTTTTCACCCATGCGGCGTTTAAAAGCGGTTGCGGTGCCTTCCGGGTTTAAAACTGCTTGCTTTCTTGCCGGTTCACCGACTAAGCGTTGCCCGTCTTTAGTAAATGCTACGTATGATGGGAAAGCCTTACCGCCGATAGAGTTACCTTCCGCTGAAGGGATAATGGTAGGTTTACCGCCTTCCATAACGGCTGCTGCCGTGTTTGATGTTCCTAAGTCAATACCAATAATTTTAGACATAATTTTTCTCCTTAAATCTTAATTTTGTTTTTCGTTTTCTTCTTTGTTATCTTCTTGTACTTTGTCTTCTTTAGTGTCGGCACATTTGCAAACTACAACTTGTGCGGGCCTTATAATTTTACCGTCAAGTTCCACCGCTTTTACAAGTTCCTGCAAAACTTTGCCGTCATCCTTAGCCGGGCAAGGTACGGTTGTGATAACTTCTTGGGTCATCGGGTTATATGGCTTACCTACGCCGTCTAAAACCTTTAGGCCTTGGGCTTTAAAAGACTTTTCAACTTCTTCCAAAATCATTGAAAGCCCGTGTTTTAAATGTTTGAGTTCTACACCTTCTTTGTTAAACTCCCCCTTTGCTTTAAGTAAATTATCGTACATCGGCAAGAGTGATTTTAAAACCTCCGCTTTACCAAAAGAGATAAGTAAAGGTTTTTCCTTTTCCGTACGCTTTCGGTAATTTTCAAAGTCAGCCTGAAGGCGGAGAAGCTGGTCCAAATAATTTTGGCTCTTGGCTTTTTCTTCCTCAAGTGCTTTGTTTAGAGGTTCTTGATCATCTTGCGTTTGTTCTTCGCTGTCATCTTGAAGAGGTTCATGTTCTTCAACAAGTTCTTCTTCAAGTTCCTCTTTAAGTTTCTTTTTTGACATTACTTACCTTCCTTTTCCTCTAGTTCCGTACGCCAATTTGTAATTGTGCTGCCGAGCATTTGGCCTATAAAGTTTACAAGAGAAATCATTTTTGTATATTCCATGTGCTTCGGCCCCACTATGCCGATAAGCCCCACAGTCTTGCCACC
>JBGVBB010000035.1:0-2334 GCA_045225155.1 Elusimicrobiaceae bacterium | reverse complement strand
TATAACTTAACGTTCATACTTGATAAAAAAGACTTTTTCCCGAAAGAAATAAATTTACTAAGTGAAGGCGTCAATTCAAAAACAATTTTACAAAAAACTAAAATAAATACGAATTTAAAAGAGGAGATTTTTAAATGAAAAAGGCCATGACACTTGCAAATAAAATAACTTTAACGCGTGCTTTGCTTGCTATAATAATGTTTTTTATGATGGTAACAAAAAACCCTGTGGCGGTAATAATTGCGTCTTTTATTTATGGGTTCGCCGCATGTACGGATTGGATTGACGGCCGTATTGCCCGTGCAACAAAGACTTACACCCCGTTTGGGGCAATAGTTGACCCTTTTGTAGATAAAATATTGGTCGGTGCTGCATTTTTTGCTTTTACCGATTTACACTTTTTAAATGTCCCGGTATGGGCTGTATTTTTGATTATTTTAAGGGAACTTATGGTTTCAACCTTGCGTGTTTTAGCCGCTTTAAACAATAAGGTTTTAGCAGCCGAACGCTGGGGTAAATTTAAAACTACGGTTCAACTTATTGCGATAGGTTTAATTTTTGTTATTGCCGATATTTATTTTTGCACACCTTTTACAAAAGGTGCTTTAAAAGAAAATTTAAATACAGTTAATTGTGTTTTATCCGTATTACCTTACCCGACTACGGTTATTGCCGCAGCAGTTACTTGTTTAAGTGCAATAACTTATTTAAAAAATAATTGGAAACTTCTTAAAGAATCTTGGAGTTTACCTATAAAATAATTATGAAACAAAATGCTTTAAAATTTTTTGCAAGCGGTGCTTTTATAAGCTATTTACCTACTGCTATTTTAAAAAATAAAAAAAATACAGGGGCAGGCTTGCTTGGTTCTTTGGAAGCATTTTTAATTTATTTACTATTTGGTCCGATGTCCTTTTGGGCTTATCTTTTTTTACTTATAGGAATAATTTTATTTGCGATATATGTTTCCCAAAAAGTACAATTTGAAGGTGCGGAAGATAACCCAAAAATAGTCATAGACGAAATTGCAGGTTTTTTCGTTTCCGCAGCATTTTTACCTTATTCTTTTAAGACGGCATTATTAGCTTTGGTTTTGTTTAGAATTTTTGATACGACAAAACTTGCATTCATCAAGAAAGCGGAAAATATTGCCGCAAAACTCCCCCCGGAAACACGTGCTAAATATTGCTTAAAAGGGACGGAAATAGTTTTGGATGATGTTTTGGCAGGTATATGTGCAAATTTAATTTTATGGATTTTAGTTTTTTGTAAAATTTTATAGGAGGTCTTATGGACTTTTCACAAATAGGTAATGTACAAGAACTTTTTAAAGCAGGCGGTGTAGTATTAATATTATTACTCTGCTTATCAATTTATTCTATCTCTTTAATGATTGAGAGATTCTTAAAATATAGGAAGACAATAAACAAATCAAGAAAACTAATGACTTTCCTTAGGAAAACACTTTCAGCCGAAGGTATTTGCCCTAAAATATTTGATGCGTGCCGTGTTAAAGGATATTCCACTACCCCGGCTGCACGCTTAACCTTAAATTTGCTTAAAACAGATAAGAAGAATTTGGCTGAACTTAATGATTTGGCAGATAGTATAATTGATTGGGAAGCAGCACAACTTTCCCGTAAACTTTCGGCATTGGCAACACTTGCAAGCACAACACCGTTTATCGGTTTGTTCGGTACTGTTTTAGGTGTTATGCGTGCGTTTGCCGATTTATCACTTGCCAGCGGTGCAGGTGCTTCTGTAGTCGCAAAAGGTATTTCAGAGGCCCTTATTAATACGGCTGCAGGTTTATTTGTTGCAGTCCCGGCATTGATTGCATATAACTATTTTTTAAGTAAAGTAAACTTTTTTACCAAAGATTTAGAATATTTATCCCAAGAACTTATATCTGCGAAAATGAATGAAGCAAAGACGGAAACTAAAAGCGAAAAAGCACAACTTTTCGAGGTCTTGAAATGAGGAAGCACCGCCTTCAAACCCGGGGCCTTATGGGCGAAATAAACATGGTCCCGTTTATTGACATAACCTTAATTCTACTCATCATATTTATGGTTATGACACCTTTTATAGTTCAATCGCAACTTAATGTTGATTTGCCTTCCGCTAAAGCCGTAAATACCGTCAGTGAAGATAATCTAATCAGAGTGGAAATTTTAAAAGATGGTCAAATAACGGTTCAAAGCAGAAAAACTAATTTAAACAAACTTGAGGAAGAACTTATTTTACATCTCGGCAAAGCACAGGAAAAAACAATTTTAGTACAAGCGGATAAAACCGTTTCTATAGATAAGGTCGTCCAAGTATTTGATATTG